>JAKAOE010000340.1 GCA_021823305.1 Acidobacteriota bacterium | reverse complement strand
TACAAATCCACCGACAGCGGCCGGCACTGGCAGCACATGGGCCTGGAGCAGACCGGGCACATCGCGGGCATCGAGATCAATCCCCACAACCCGGCGATCGTCTACGTCTGCGCGGTGGGCCAGGGGTACCGCAACAACCCGCAGCGCGGCGTCTACCGCACCGAGGACGGCGGCAAGACCTGGACCCACGTGCTCAAGGTGAACGACGAGACCGGCTGCAGCGGCATCACCATGGACGCGCACGATCCCAACACGCTGTTCGCGGGCATGTGGCAGCTGAGCATCCGGCCCTGGGATTTGGACAGCGGCGGGCCGGGGAGCGGCGTGTTCGTGACCCACGACGGCGGCAACACCTGGAAGCGGGTGAGCGGGCACGGGCTGCCGCCGGCGGGGGCGGACGTGGGCAAAGTGGCAGTGCGCGTGGCGCCCAGCGATTCGAGCCGGGTCTACGCGCTGATGCAGGAAGCGGCCGCGCCGGCTTTTTACCAGTCCGACGATTACGGCCACACCTGGCGCCTGATGAACCGCAACAACCGCATGACCGGCCGCGCCCCGTACTTCACCAATTTCCGGGTATCGCCGGGCGACGAGAACCTGATCTACTTCGTGGCGCAGTACTGGAGCGTGTCGCGCGACGGCGGCAGGACGTTCGCCAAGAATGTGGGCCGGGCGGGCGGCGACCTGCACAACATCTGGATTGACCCGACCAACCCGAAGCGCATGCTGGTGGCCGACGACAGCGGCGGCGGCATCAGCCTGGACGGCGGCAAGACCTGGCAGCGGGTGAAGCTGCCGATCGCGCAGATGTACCACGTCTATGCGGACAACCGCATTCCTTACGACGTGCTGGGCAACCGCCAGGACGACGACGGCGAAGAGGGCCCCAGCCGGACGCTGTACGCCGCCGGGTTCGGCGGCACGGTGGGCGGCCCGATCACCTCGGCGGACTGGCACGGGTTCGCCGGCTGCGAGAGCGGCTTCGGCGTGCCCGATCCGGTGAACCCCAACATCATCTGGACGGGCTGCTACAACGGCGACCTGACCCGCGTGGACGAGAAGACCGGGCAGGCGCGCAACGTCTCGGTGTGGCCCGAGGACACCTTTGGCGGGGCGCCGGCCGACGCGCGCGACCGCTGGAACTGGACCTTCCCGATCGCGATCTCGCCGCGCGACCACAACAAGGTGTACGTGGGCAGCCAGTACGTGTATGAGACCGTGAACGCCGGCCAGAGCTGGACGCGGATCAGCCCGGACTTGACCCACAACGACAAGAGCAAGGAAGGCAGCTCGGGCGGCATCGCCGGCGACAACCTGATGACGTTCTCGAGCGAGACGCTGTCGAACATCTCCCTTTCCCCGGTGCAAGTCGGCGTGATCTGGGTGGGCAGCTACGACGGCGAGGTGCACGTCACCCAGGACGGCGGCAAGACCTGGACCAACGTCACCGCCAACATCCCGGGCCTGGCGCCCTGGGGCGAGATCACACGCATTGAACCCTCGCACTTCGCCGCCGGCACCGCGTACCTGAGCGACGACCGGATGCTGATGGGCGACTACAACCCCTACATCTACAAGACGACGGATTTCGGCCGCACCTGGACGAACATCGCGGGCGACATCCCGCACACGCTGTTCAGCTACGTGCACATCGTGCGCGAGGACCCGGTGCGGGCCGACATGCTCTACGCCGGCACCGAAAATACGATTTACTTCAGCCTCGACGACGGCGCCCACTGGACGCCGCTGAAGAACAACCTGCCGGCGGCGCCGATGTACTGGCTGACGATTCAGCCGCGCTTCAACGACCTGGTGGTGGGCACCTACGGGCGCGGCATCTGGATCCTGGACGACATCACGCCGCTGCGGAGCTGGGACAAGGTGGTCCAGGCGGACGCGGTGCATTTCTTCAAGCCGCGTCCGGCCTACCGCTTCCGGCGCTCGGTGCTGGTGCCGCAGAGCGGCCCCAACGACCCGGTGATCGGCGAGAACCCGCCGTACGGGGCCGACCTGAACTACTACCTGCCCGCGGGCGCGAAGTCGGCGACGCTGACGATTCGCGGTGATGACGGCCGGGTGATTCGCACCGTCAAGGGCACCGTCCGCGCCGGGCTGAACCGCGTCTGGTGGAACCTGCGCTACCCGCACACCACCGTGGTGCACCTGCTCACGGCGCCGCCGAACCAGCCCTGGGTCAAGATGGGCCCGCAAGGCTGGCGCCCGCTGGTGGCCTGGGGCGGCCAGGCGGGATCGCCGCGGGTGGTGCCGGGGACCTACCAGGTGCAGCTCACGGTGGACGGCAAGGCCATGGGCACGCAGCCGCTGACCGTGCTCAAGGATCCCGCGGCTTCCGGCACGCAGGCCACGATGGAGGCGCAGCTCAAGTTCGCGCTGACGATGCAGGGCGAAGTCAACGAAGTGGCGGACATGATCAACGGCGTCGAGCGCACGCGGCGGCAATTGGAGGACGCGGCGGCGGTGCTGGTTCACTATCCCGACGCGGCGGCGGCCCTGCAGGCGGATCACGCGCTCGAGGCCAAGTACATCGCGCTCGAGGGCAGGCTCTATGACGTGAACCTGAGCGGCCAGAGCGTCGAGGAGTCGTTCCTCACGCCGGTGCAGCTCTACTCCAAGCTCTGCACCCTGGCGGCCGATTTCAACGGCACCGGCCGGTATGGAGGCGGCGCCGACCTGGGGCCGACCGAACAGGCCATCGCCGTGAACCAGAAGCTGGCGGGCGAAATGAACCAGGTGCGCGCGGGCCTGGCGGCGTTGAACCGCACGGACGGCGCGGCGTTCAACACGCAACTGCACTCCCTCGGCCTGGGCCTGGGGATACAGTACGCGGCGCTGCCGGCGGGGGGGCGGTAATCGGCAGGGGTTACCGGTTCCACCAGGGCTTCTTCATCTCTTCGCCGACCGCGACGCGGATCAGGAAGAGCGGCTTGAAGTCGGTGGCGCCGGTCTGTTCGGCGCGCTGCTCGGCCAGCACGGGGTCGAGCAGCGCGGCGTAGGCGAAGACGCGAACCTCGGGCGCGCCGCCGCCGTCGAAGTCTAATGACGGGCGGGGTACCGGCGCTGCCCCTCGCACCACCCGGCGGGCGCGGCGCGATCAACTTTCGGGGCCTGCGGGCCTGCCAACGCGCGAGGCGCCCCGCGCCGCGCACCACATTCCACTAGGGGCGCCAACCCGATGGGTTGGGGGATATCCCCCAATGGATGACGCGATCCGCTTGCTATCATCCGCCAATCGCGTGCGAGCGCATTGGTGCCTGCCGTGCAGATATATCAGTGACAGGAGGTATCGAACCGTGAAACGTGGATTTCTTTTCTCTTTTGGGGCGCTGTCGGCAACGCTGGTTTTGGCCGGCTTTACCATGCGCCCAAGTGCAATCCCCCGCCAAAACGGCGGACGCCAGGATCAGGAGGCGACGGCCCGGGCGGCGCAACCGGCGGATTCGCCGGTGCTGAA
>JAKAOE010000339.1 GCA_021823305.1 Acidobacteriota bacterium | reverse complement strand
GCGCGGCACGTGCTGGTGAACCCGATCCGCCTGCCCGACGACGTGCGCAACGAAATCGAGCACAACCTGGTGCTGTGCTACACCGGCGCGAGCCGGGCCTCGACCGGCATCGTCGCCGACCAGACGGAACGTTTCCGCCGGGGGGAGAAGGACAACCTGCAGAGCCTGCGGCGGCAGAAGCAACTGGCCATCGAGATGAAGAACCTGCTGCTCAGCCGCCAACTGGACGAGTTCGGCGCGCTCATGCACGAGGCGTGGGAGTTCAAGAAACGGATCTCGCCGCACATCTCCAATCCGCGCATCGACAGCCTGTACGCCGCGGCACGGCGCGCGGGCGCGCTGGGCGGCAAGCTGAACGGCGCCGGCGGCGGCGGCTACATGATGTTTTATTGCGACTTCGAGCGGCGGCTGGAGGTGGAGAAGGTCCTGGTGGAGCACGGTTGCGCCATCCGCGACTTCGCCTTCGAGTCGCGGGGGCTGCAGACGTGGCGCGCGGGCGCGACCGCGGCGTCCGCCCCGACGGCGGTGGACCGGTTGCTGGCGGCCGGCGCCTGAGCGCATGACCCCGCCGCAGGGCAGCACCGGCATCGTCTTCCGCGCCGCGGTCTACGGGGGCAGCGGCTACGCCGACGGCAACCTGGACGTGCTCGCGGGCCTGCGGCAGGCGGAGCTGCCGCTGCAGCTCGTCCCCATCGGGCAACAGAGCGACGAGCAGGAGCTGCTGCCGCCGGGACGGCGGCGGGAGCTGGCGCGCATGCAACGGCGGCAGTACGACCTGGGGCGCAGCATCCTGTACCAGTGCTGCCCGGCGGCCGACTTCGACACCCGGGTGGAAGCGCGGGTGCGTGTGGGGCGCACGGCGTTTGAAACCGACACGCTGCCGCCAGACTGGGCGGAGCGCTGCAACCTGCAGGACGAGATCTGGCCGACGTCGCACTTCAATCGCGAAACTTTCGCGCGCGCGGGGGTGGACGAGCACCGGCTGCGGGTGATGCCGGAGGGGCTGGACACGGCGAAATTCCGTCCCGGGGTGACGCCACTGCCGATTCCCGGACGCCGGGGCTTCAACTTCCTCTCAGTGTTCGACTGGATCGACCGCAAGGGGCCGGACGTGCTGCTGCGCGCCTTCTGCCGTGCCTTCGGGCCGGACGACGACGTGGCGCTGATCCTCAAGGTGCACAAGTTCGACGAGCCCGGCGCCAACCTGGAGGAGCGGCTGTTGTTCTACCTGGAGCGGGAGTGCGGCGTACGCCTCGAGCGGACGCCGCCGATCCTCCTGCTGCAGGGGCTGCTGCCGAAAGAGGTGATGCCGCGGCTCTATGCCTCGGCGGACGCGTTTGTGCTGCCCAGCCGGGGCGAGGGCTGGGGCCGGCCGTACATGGAAGCCGCCGCCTCGCAGTCGGCGGTGCTGGCGACACGCTGGAGCGGACAACTGGATTTTCTCAACGACGGCAACAGTTTCCTGATTGACATCGAGGGGGTGCGGCCGGCGCCGCGCGACTCCGACCGCGACATTTATATCGGCCAGGGATGGGCCGAACCCAGCGTCGAGCACCTGGCGGCGCTGATGCAACAGGTGGCGCGGGAGCGGGCCGAGACCCAACGCCGCGCGGCGCAGGCACGGCGCGACATGGTCACGCTCTGGGACCGCACGGTGCTGGCGGCGCGATGGGCGAAGGAATTCCGGCGCCTGCTCGACCGCTAAGGGCGCCCGGGCAGCCGGGTCACGACGCACTGGCCATTGATCAGGGGGAAGGGCGCCTCCGGGCGGCCGCGGAAGAAAAAGTCAATCGCGGCACGCGCGCCGGGACAGGAGGGCAGGCCGTAGTCGTCGAAGATCATCATGCCGCCGGGCGCCAGGCGCGGATAAATGAAGTCACAACAGTCCAGGATCGGCTGATACAGATCCACGTCCACGTGCGCGAGGCGGATGGAGGCCGCCTCCAAGCCGGCGAAGGTGGCCGGGATCCATCCGGCGTGGAAGTCAATCCATTCCTCCCCTCCGACCGTGTCGCGCACCTTCTCCAGGCTGGTGTCCGCAAAATCGCCGCCGTGATGCAGGTCGAGGCCGCAGGTGGTCTGCGGCAGGCCCTCGAAACTGTCGAACAGCCGGAGCCGGGCGGGCGAAGCGCCGTTGGACGCCGCCGCCTCCTGCATGAGCCGCTTGAACAGCGTCGCCGAGCCGCCCTGGTAGACGCCGGTCTCCCATACCTCGCCGGGCAGACCGCGGGTTTGCCGGAAGGCGCAGATCAGCGTCCACGCGCGATCCGCGTCCACCAGCGATTTGACCCCCTGATCGTGCATGCGCTGTATCATGGCGCGGATGTGGGGTTCGCGGCTCCAGGGAGCGAAGGTGGCCCAGCCGCGCGCGTACGGCAGGTACATCTCCTTGTCGGGCATCGGCTTGTCGGGCCAGGTGACCTGGGTCGTCAATATGCCCAACTCTCCCAGTTCACGCATGATCTGCGCGACGTTCTCGGCGGTGATCAGCCTGTTCATTCCGGTAATCTATGTGGGCGGAAACCGGCTCGCAAGTCCACACAAGGTGACTCCCCGCCGGACGCGGGGACGTGCGGTCCCATGCGGCGTCAGTGGCGCGGTTTCCACTGGGTGAGAAAGGCGATCAGCGCTTGCGGGCCGAGGGCGCGGGCGGCCTGGAAGGCGCCGTCGCTGGAGCTGGCCAACACCCTGCCCGCGCTGTCGAGCACGGCGAGCATGGGAACGCCCTGCATGATCGAGAGATGGTAGCGGTTGACAATGGCGAGGTTGTAGTTGAATTCGCCGACATCCACGTTCACCAGGACGTAGTTGGCGCGCAGCAGCGGCGCCAGGTCGGAACGGCGGAAGGCCAGGTCGAGCACGTGGCAGTCGTAGCACCAGTTGCCGCCAAAATCGAGCAGCACGCGCTTGTGCTCGCGGCGGGCGGTGCGCAACGCGGCGGCGATCTGGGCGGAGGCGTCGGCGGATTTGGAGTAGATCCTGGCGGCGAGCGAGAGCGGCTGCTTGAGCCGCATGAGGTCGCTGCGCCCGCCGCCGACGATGCGCCAGCCGCCGGACTGGCGCATCCAGTCCTGCTGCACGAAGAGGTAGAAGCTGAACGGGCCGCGCCGGCCGGTGGCGTGAATGCCGGCCTCGAAGCCGAGCTGGCGCAGGCTGGGGCTCACGGCGCGGTCGGAGATCATCGCAATGCCGAGGCGCGTCAGCCCGGCCTTTTTCCATTCCGCCCAGAAGTCGGCCTCGCGCGCGGTGTCGAGGAAGACGCCGGTGGACACGATGAATTGCGGCGGCGGGGCGGTGGAGTAGAAGGCCGCGATGGCGGCGGCGTCGCCCGACTTCACCGCCGCCAGCCAGCGCGCGAAGGGGGCAAAACGGGGCGGGGCGGGGCGGCCGGCGGCGGCCAGAGTCAAAAGGAGGAAGGCGCCGACGGCGCGGGCGAACCGCATGCGTCATGATGGCGTGAACGGCGGCGGCAC
>JAKAOE010000338.1 GCA_021823305.1 Acidobacteriota bacterium | reverse complement strand
CCGGCCAGCTGGAAATGGCGTGCGGCTTTTCTTGGTGAAAAGCCGCAGGTCCGCGGCGGGCAGGGCTCAGCGCACCAATTATGAGACAGGTTCTAGCGCGGGCGCTTCCGCCACTACGGAAAGGCTGTATCATCGAGGGCAATGACGCGCGACGAGTTCGAGGCCAGCGCACTCAACCGCCTGCAGCGCCTCTATCCGCAGGCGCGATTCCTCAAAGCAGGGCAGCTGGAAATCGCCATCCTGCGCAGCCCCTCGGGCCGCCCCACCGCCCACCGCCTGCGCCTGACGCGCGCCTGGGCGGCATTCTGCCAGAACGGCGAGCGCTTCGACATGGACACCTACCTGACGCGGGTGGTCGGCACCATCGAGCATCGCGTGCCGGCGGACTGGGAGACGGCGCGGCCGCTGGTGCTGCCCAAGCTCATGACCTCGGGGCTGGTCCGGCGGCAGCAGCGCCCGCTGTTCTATCCGCTGGCGGGCGAGCTGGGGTACGTCCTGGCTTGCGGCGACTTCGAGACGTGGCTGGGGACGGAAAACCTCGAGGCCTGGCGCATACCCGAGGAGTGCCTGCTGGCGGCGGCGCTGGAGAATCTGGAGCGGCTGTGGAATCAGGCAACGGTGGTGGCCTGGACGATTCAAGATGTGATCCGCGCCTTCCACGTCGAGGTGGCGCACGGCCACAAGCCCGCCTTCCTGCTGGCGCCGCAATTCCAGGAACGGGCCGCGGAGCTGCTGCGCACCGATGAGTTCGCGGTGGCGATTCCCAACCGGAATTTCATGGTGACCTTCGCCGCCGACGACGATGAGTTCATGCAGATCCTGCAACCGGTGGTGCGCAAGGAGATCGCGGCGGGCTACCCACTGAGCCGGCTGCTCATCCGGACAGGCGCCGCCGGCTACAGCCTCGATACCATGCCGTTCGATTCTTGACAATAGCGCCGCGGCTCCGCCGCCCGCCGCGGGGTTATGCTGGCGGAGGAGCCATGAAGCTGCTGTTGATCGAAGACGAGAGCAAGGCGGCGGGCTACCTGCGCCGCGGGTTCGGGGAGTGCGGTTTCTCCGTGGACGTGGCCGCGGACGGCGAGACCGGGCTGGACCTGGCCCTGGCGGAATCCCCCGATCTGGTCATTTTGGATGTGCTGCTGCCGCGACGCGACGGCTGGTCGGTGCTGGCGGAGCTGCGCCGGGCGGGACGGAAGACACCGGTGCTGCTGCTGACCGCGCGCGACGCGGTGGCGGACCGGGTCAAGGGCTTGCGCCTGGGCGCGGACGATTACCTGGTGAAGCCGTTCGCCTTCGACGAACTGCTGGCGCGGGTGCGCAATCTCCTGCGGCGGGCCGCAAGGCCGGAGACCGGCAGCAGCACGGCCCACGTCGAGTTGGCGGTCGAGGATCTGCGCCTGGATCGGATCCGGCACAAGGCCACGCGCGCGGGGCAAGCCCTCGACCTGACGCCGAAGGAGTTCGCGCTGCTGGCGCTGCTGGCGGAACGGGCAGGTGAGGTGGTATCCCGGACGGTGATCGCGGAGGCGATCTGGGACATCAATTTCGAGTGCAGCACCAACGTGATCGACGTTCACGTGCGCCGGCTGCGGGGCAAGCTGGACGATCCCTTCCCGCGGCGGCTGCTGCACACGGTGCGCGGCTTCGGCTACGTGCTGGAGGCGCGGGAGTGAAGCGCCGGCCCACCGGGAACGGCGGCGACTGATGCGGCGCGGCGGCCAAGGCGCGGCGGCCAAGGCGCCCCGCCACCTGCGGCGGCTGGCGCTGCGGCTCACGCTGTTCTATGGCGTGGTCATTTTCCTGGTGGTCGCGGCGACGTCCGGACTGCTGTACTGGTCGCTGGTTTCACGGCTGAACCACGAAGACGACCAGTTCCTGGATCACGAGGTGCGCGTGCTGCGCGACATGCTGCGGCCCTGGCCCGCGGGGGTACCGGCGCTGCGGCAGGAGGCGCTGTCGGAGTGGGGCCACAGCCAGTACGCGCGCCTCGACATCCGCATCCTGAACCCGGCGGGGCAGATCGTGCTGGCCGGGGTCGGCATGAACCGCGAGCTTCCGCCACGGCGCTTCGGGCCGCCGGCGGGGGTGGACGCCACCGCGATTTCCGGCCGCAACGTCAAGGGGCCAGGACGCCGGCGCTTCCGCGTGGTCAGCGCGCTAGCGCTGGCCGGAGCGGCGCGGACGCCCTTCCTGCTGCAGATCGCGCTGGATCGCACCCGGGAGGAGAGCGCCCTGGCCGCCTACCAGGGCGACATGGCGATCGCGCTCGGGCTGTTTTTCGTCCTTGCGCTCAGCGCGGGCTACTGGATCGCCCACCAGGGGGTGCGGCCGGTGGAGGCGTCGTTCGCGCGGCTGTCGCGGTTTTCCGCCGATCTGGCGCATGAGCTGCGCACACCGGTGAACAATCTGCACGGCGAAATCGAAGTGACGCTGGAGCATCCCCGCACCGCGGCGGAGTATCGCGCCACGTTGGAGAGCGCCTTGGAGGAGGCGGCGCGGCTGGGCAAGCTGGTGGACGGGCTGCTGTTCCTGGCGCGCGCCGAAAACGCGCAGATTCCGCTCGCGGCGGAGGCCACCGATCTGCGGGCGGAGTTGGAGCGCATCGGCGAATTCTACGGCGCCGCGGCGGAACAGCGGGGGATCCGGCTGGACACGGAGCTGGCGGCGGGACTGCATGCGCGAGTGGATCGGGCACTGTTTCAGCGCGCCATCGGCAACCTGATCGAGAACGCCCTGCTGCACACGCCAAGCGGAGGAACGATCCGGCTCAGCGCCAGCCGCGAGCGCGAACGGATACGCGTGCAGGTCAGCGATACCGGGCCCGGATTGGGCCCAGAGCGGCTGGCGCACCTGTTCGATCTGGAATCGCGCGGGCCAGTGCCGGAGAATGGCGCCCGGCCGACCGGCGGACTGGGTCTGGGGTTGAGCATTGTGCGTGGCATCGTACGGCTGCACGGGGGCGACATGGAGGTCGCCTCGCCGCCGGGGCAAGGCGTGATTGTGACACTGCGCGTCGCGGCCGAAGCCGGGGCGGCGACCGGCGGATAGGGCCGGGCCGCACGCCACGCCGGCCGCCGCCACGGCACCGCCGGCAGCGCCGGCAAGGTGACGAAACCGTAAGGCGCCCGTCATGCCGACGTCATCGCGCCGAGGGCACAGTAGACATGAGGGGGGCAAGCGGCGTTGCCTGCAGGAACCCGGCATGGCGCAACAACGGCGAATGCGGAACGGAGCGGGCGCAGCGAGCAACGGAAGCGCCGCGCGCCGCGCGTGGCTGACCGCTTCCCTGGCGGCCGCGGTGATCGGGCTGGGCGCTTGCAGCCGGCCCGCGCCGGCGCGGCAGGCGCGGCCCGCGCCGGCGCCCGCGGCGCTGTACCTGGCGGCGCGGGCGGTGCTGATCAAGCCGAGTCTCTACGCTTATGCCACGGTCGAGCCGGCATACACGGTGGCCGTGAGCGCAGCCGAAACCGGCGTGCTGCGC
>JAKAOE010000337.1 GCA_021823305.1 Acidobacteriota bacterium | reverse complement strand
CGCGTTTCGCGCCTGAGCAGCCGCATCCCGGCACGCCCTTATCGTTACGTTTACAAAACAATATAATTCCGCAACCCGGCCCCGCGCGTCCGCTCAAGCAGGATTGATGTGGCGGCTCTGGACTCCGCCCCCGCCGGACCAATCTGCCGGACATGGACAGGATCGCGCCTTTCGCTCCCGCGCTCATCCTGGCCGCGCTCGGCATCGCCGTCCTCGGCCTGGCCGGCTGCACCACGACCGCCGGCGCGCCGTATGGCGGCTCCGCCTATTATGCCCCGCCATCCTTCGGCTACGGCGCGCCCTACGGTTACGGCGCCGGCTACGGTCCGGCCTACGGCCCCATCTATCAATACCCGGACTATGCCCCGGACGACGAGCATGCCGACGATGACGACCGGTTCGACGACGACGATCACGATGGAGATCGCGCCGGCGACCACGATGGCGACCATGACGACGACCACGACGGGCACTGACCCGCGCCCCGTTCCATGCGTAAACGGCATGAGACTTAGCCTGAACCGGCACGTTCCGCCGCCGCCGCCGCATCGCCACCTCCGGAGCCAAGGCGGGGATCGATCCCCGCGACATGAACAAGGAGTTTTCCGATGCGTACTTTTGCAATCGCCGTCACCGCCCTGACCATGCTGGCCGCCCTGGCGCCGCTCGCCGCCCGCGCGGATGTCGCCGGCCCGTCCGGCCAGGCGCAACTGACCTCCGCCTCGGCCTCATCCGCGCAGTCCGGCGGCCGGGCGGTCTTCCAGCATCAGCTGAACCGGATCCACCAGCTCGAAGCCCAGCACTGAGCACTCCATCCGATCAGATGATGCTCTGATCGCGATCCCGGCCCCGCCCTAGCGACGGGGCCGTGGGGTCAGAACCGGCCCGAGACGGCGAAGAGGAAGCGCCAGCGCTCCAGCTTCGCCGCCTCGCGCGGCTTCACCAGCTCGTTGCCGGCGCCGAGCGTCAGCTCGAAATGGCGCAGCAGCAGCATCCGCACGCCCCCGCCGGCCGATGCGCCGGTATCCACCGGATACTGGTAGATCGTCTGCCGGTTCCAGATCCGGCCCCAGTCGGCATAGCCGAACGCCGCCAGCCCCGAGATCAGCTTCGGCGCGACGTGCTGGAGCAAGGGCAGCTTGTGGCTCAGCTCGGCGGACATCTCGATCCCGCTATCGCCCGCCATCACCGCCGCCGGATAGGCCCGGCCGAACTCGCTGCCGCCGAACAGGAACTGCTCGCTCCCCGGCAGATGGTTCAGCGCGTACTGGGCGTTGGCCCGCACGGTGAGGAAGAACGATTTCGGCAGCGCCTGCAGCCGCACCAGGCTCACGTCGAACTTTGTGAAGCCCGGCCCGCCATAGGCGAGGCTGCCGCGCCGCGCCCCCAGCGCGTTGATCCCCTCGCTCACCGTGAACGACCCGCTGTCGATCCCGTTCCAGTCCCCCGCCCGCGCGAAGATCAGCCCTTCCCGCAGCGTCCGCGTCCGCTCCGAGACCGCCGTCTGCCCGAGCAGCGCCTCGTTGCTGTTCAGGTAGTCCGCCTCCACCGAGGCATCGAGCTGCCGGGTCTGCGTATAGATCAGCGGGTCGGACAGCCGCACGCTCGCGATCTGCGCCGTCCCCGAATTGATCGCCCCGACCGGATGGGTGATCAGCTCGCCCATCGTGACGGTCACGGTCGTCCCGTTGGTCCCGATCGGCTCCTGATGCACGATCCCGTAATACTGGTAGCGGCGGATCCTCGCCGGCGCGCCGAACACCAGCTGGTCGCGCTCGCCCTGGCGGAACAGCCCGTTCACCGTCACGTTCGCCGTGCCCTGCACGATGTCGAGCTGGCGGTCGCCGGCATTGTTCACGTCGAACCCCGCCTCCACCGTCCGGCGATGAATCCCCAGCAGCAGCCGCACGACCCCGGGCTGCCCCGGCATCGGCCGCAGCTCGCTGCCCACCTTGAGGCCGGGAATCGACTGCATCAGCAGCAGGTTTCGCTCCAGCGTCGCCCGGTGCAGCGGCTGGTCCGCGACGATCCGCGCCGCGTAATGCTTCAGCAGCCCGAGGCTCGCGCCCTTCGTGTTGCCCTCGATCGTGACCGCGCCGACATGCCCCTCGATCACCCGCACGACCACCTGGCCGCCGGCGAAGTTCTGCTGCGGCAGCGACACCGAATAGAGCGCCAGCCCCTGATGCTGGCACAGCCGCCCGATCGCGATCAGGATCGCCGAAAGCTGCGCGCTGCCGACGCGATGCCCGACCATCCCCCGCCAGGTCGCCGCCACCGCGGCGGGCGGCAGCGTCGTGGCGCCCTCGACCCGCACCCCGCGCAGCACGAACGGCGAGATGCCCGACACCGAAGGCGTCGGCGGCTTCTGCTTCGGCACCTGCTCCTTCGCCAGGTTGGGCAGCCGCACGCTCTGCCCGAGCTCGTTCTGGTTGATGATATGCGGCGCCAGCTGCGCCCGCGCCGCCGGTGCCAGGCCGGCCAGCAGCAGTATCGCCGGCACGCCAAGGCCCACCGCGCCGCGGGTCCCGCGTCGCGCCCCGAAAGTACCCGTCATTTTTGTTCTCACAGTCCCGTCCGCAAGCCGCCCGATCCCAGATCACATGCAGAGACAGCAAGGGCGGCAGCTTGCGCCGCCGCCCTCTTCCAGACTTAGAGCTGGCTTGTCGCTGTCGAGAGGACGCCTGTCACGGGCGCCAGCGGGCTTGAGCCGCCACTGGCGCTCCCCAGCGCGCCGGTCAGCGCGCTCGTCAGCGTGCTGGCGGTCGGCGCCAGTTCGGTCGCGGCCCCGCCGGTCGAGCCGCCGGTGGGCAGCGCGCCGGTCACCGTGGAGAGCGTGCCGGTGAGCGGCGCGAGCGCGCCGGTGGCGCTGGTGGTCGAGCCGCCGGTGGGCAGGGCGCCGGTCGCCGTGTTGATCACCTGGCCGACCACGCCGGTCACCGTGCCAAGGCCGGTGCCGGTCACGCCGCCCAGCGGCGAGGTCGAGGGCAGCGAGCCGATCGCCGTGCCGGTGGCGCCGGTCAGCGTCGCCGCGCCGGTGCCGAGCGCACCCGATGCCGAACCCGTCAGGTTCGTCAGCGTCTGGCCAAGCGACGTGCCGCCCGGCGTGCTCGTGCCGCCGATCGCGTTGCTCGCCGTCACCAGCGCGCCGTTCACCGCCCCGCCCAGCACAGGCACGTTGCCGGCGCCGTTGGCCAGCGTGTCCACCCCGCCGCCGACGGCGCCGCCCAGGCTCTGGTTCGCCGTCGCCAGCAGCGTCGAGGCCACCGGCAGCGTCGCCGTGTTGAGCGAGCCCACCTTGAGCTGAACCACCTGCCCGTTCGACAGCACGCCGACCTGAACCGGGGCATTGGGCTGCGGTGACGTGCTCAGCACATTGGCGCTGAGCAGCGGAGTCACGGTCGATGAACCGGTCGATGTGTTCAGGACCGTGACATCGGCGAGCGCGTTGGTGACGGGATCGACCGCGTCGGCGACGCCGGTGACC
>JAKAOE010000336.1 GCA_021823305.1 Acidobacteriota bacterium | reverse complement strand
TGAACGGGGCGGTGTTCCTGGGGATCGAGGTGGATCCGGCGCGCATCCAGCGGCGGGTGCAGACCGGCTATTGCGACATCCAGGTGAACGACCTGGACGAGGCGCTGCGCATCGCCAAGAACGCGGTGCGCAAGCAGGAGGCGGTATCGATCGGGCTGGTGGGCAACTGCGCCGAGGTGCTGCCGGAGATGGCGCGGCGCGGCGTGGCGCCCGACCTGCTGACCGACCAGACCAGCGCCCACGATCCGCTGCACGGCTACGTGCCGGCGGGGATGACGCTGGCGGAGGTGGCGGAGCTGCGGCGGACGCGGCCGGAGGAGTGCCGCGAGCGCGCGCTGGACTCGATCGCGGCGCACGTGGAGGCGATGCTGGCGCTGCGGCGGGCGGGGGCGGTGACGTTCGACTACGGCAACAACATCCGGGCGGCGGCGTTCGGGCGCGGGGTGAAGCACGCCTTCGACTTCCCCGGCTTCGTGCCGGCGTACGTGCGGCCGCTGTTCTGCGAGGGGCGGGGGCCGTTCCGCTGGGCGGCGCTGAGCGGCGAGGCGAGCGACATCCGGGCCACCGACGAACTGGTGCTGCGGCTGTTTCCCGACGACGAGGCGCTGCGGCGGTGGATCACGCTGGCGCGCAAGCACGTGCGATTCCAGGGGCTGCCGGCGCGCATCTGCTGGCTGGGGTACGGCGAACGGGCGCGTTTCGGACTGGCGCTCAACCAGATGGTGCGGCGGGGCGAGCTCAAGGCGCCGATCGTGATGGGCCGCGACCACCTCGACTGCGGCTCGGTGGCTTCGCCCTACCGCGAGACCGAGGCGATGGCGGACGGCAGCGACGCGGTGGCGGACTGGCCGCTGCTCAACGCGCTGTTGAACACCGCCTCGGGGGCAAGCTGGGTATCCATCCACAACGGCGGGGGGGTGGGCATCGGCTACGCGCTGCACGCCGGCCAAGTGACGGTGGCGGACGGGACGGAGGCGATGGAGCGGCGGATCGAACGGGTGTTGAACAACGATCCGGGCATCGGCATCGCGCGCCACGCCGACGCCGGCTACGCCGCGGCGCAGGCGTTCGCGCGGGAGCACGGCATCGCGCTGCCGATGGCGGGCGGGAGCGGGGCGCCGCGCTGAAGTGGCGCTGCTGTTCACCCACGCGGCGCAACTGCTGACACTGGCGGGACCCGACCGCGCGCGGCGCGGGGCGGAAATGCGCGAGCTGGGCGTGGTGCGCGACGGGGCGCTACTGTGCGCCGGCGGACGCATCCTGCGCGCCGGGCCCACCGACGACGTGGGGCGCGCGCTGCCGCCGGGGCTGGGCACGATACAGGAGATCGACTGCCGCGGGCAGCTGGTGGCGCCGGGGTTGTGCGACTCCCACACCCACCTGGTGTTCGCCGCGCCGCGGCTGGACGATTACGAGCGGCGGCTGGCGGGGGCGAGCTATCAGGAGCTGGCCGCGGCGGGCGGCGGCATCCGGCAGAGCGTGGCGCAGGTGCGGGCGGCGGGCGAGGACGAGCTGGCGCGGGGCGCGGCGGCGCGGCTGCGGGCGGCGCAGGGGCTGGGCACGACCACGCTCGAGATCAAGTCGGGCTACGGGCTGGAGCTGGAGGCGGAGCGCAAGATGCTGCGCGCGGCGGCGCGCGCGGCGGCAGCGGCGGGGGGCGAGGTGGCGCGGACGTTCCTGGGCGCGCACACGCTGCCGGCGGAGTTCGCCGGCGACCGCACGGGCTACGTGCGCGAGGTGCGCGAACGCATGCTGCCGGCGCTGCACGCCGGCGCGGCGCCGGAGTACGGGGCCGAATTCGCCGACGCTTTCTGCGACCCGGCGGGCTTCAGCGCGGCGGAATGCCGCGCGGTGCTGGAGACGGCGCGCGGGCTGGGGATGAAGCTCAAGCTGCACGCGGAGCAGTTCGCGGCGCTGGGCGGAATCGGGCTGGGGATCGAGCTGGGGGCGGTGTCGGTGGACCATTGCGACGCGGCGCGCCCGGAGGACGCGGCGCGGCTGGCGCGCGCAGAGACGGTGGCGACGCTAGCGCCGGGCGCGAACTTCTTTCTCGGCCAGCCCTACCCGCCGGCGCGGATGCTGCTGGATGCGGGCGCGGCGGTGGCGCTGGCGAGCGACTGCAACCCCGGCACCTGCCCCATCCTCAGCCTGCCGCTGGTGATGAGCCTGGCCTGCAGCGGGATGCGGATGTCGGCGGCGGAGGCGTGGACGGCGGCGACCATCAACGGCGCGGCGGCGCTGGGGCGGGCGGCGGTGTGCGGCTCTCTGCGGTCAGGCAAGCGCGCCGACGCGGCGGTGTTCGCGGCGGACGATTACCGCGCGATTCCCTACTTCGCCGGGCACAACCTGTGCCGCGGGGTGGCGATCGCGGGCGAATGGAGGCCGAATCATGGGATGGATTGAGTGCGTGCCCAACTTCAGCGAGGGCCGCGACGCGGCCGTGGTGGACGCGATCGTGCAGGCGATGTTGGCGCTGCCCGGCGTCTACCTGCTGGAGCGCGAGATGGACGCCGACCACAACCGCGCCGTGGTGACGCTGGCGGGCGAGGCGGAGGCGGTGGCGGAGGCGGCGGTGCGCGGGGTGGGGGCGGCGGCGGAACGGATCGACCTGCGCCGGCACCGCGGCGCGCATCCGCGCATCGGGGCGACCGACGTGGTGCCGTTCGTGCCGCTGGAAGGGACGCGGCTGGAGGAGTGCGTGCGGCTGGCGGAGTGGGCGGGCGAGGAGATCTGGCGGCGCTATCAGATTCCGGTCTATCTTTACGAGGCGGCGGCGCGGAAGCCGGAGCGACGCGGGCTGGAGGCGCTGCGCAAGGGGCAGTTCGAGGGGCTGGCGGAGGAGATCGGGGCCAACCCGGAGCGCGCGCCGGATTTCGGGCTGCCGTTTCCCGACTGCCGGCTGCATCCGTCGGCGGGCGCGACGGTGGTGGGGGCGCGCAAGTTCCTGATCGCCTACAACATCAACCTGGCGACGGACCGGCTGGAGACCGCCAAGGCGATCGCCAAGGCGATCCGCACATCGAGCGGCGGGCTGCCAGCGGTGAAGGCGATGGGGGTACAGCTGCACCAGCCCGAACGGGCGCAGGTCTCGATGAACCTGACCGACTACGAGACCACGTCGCTGGCGACGGTGTGGCGGGCGGTGGAGCGGCTGGCGGGCGAACAGGGCACGCGGATCGAAGAGAGCGAACTGGTGGGGCTGATTCCGCGCGCGGCGCTGGAGGCGTCGGCGGCGGAGATGCTGCGCTTCGCCAGCTTCGCCGCCGACCGGGTGGTAGAGACGCGGGTGGAGCAGGTGCGGGCGGCGCTGCCCATCCGCCAGGCGGCGACGCTGCGGCCGTTTCTGGCGGCGTTAGCGTCGGAGGAGCCGGCGCCGGGCTGCGGGTCGGCGGCGGCGGCGGCAGGCGCGATGGCGGCGGCGCCGGGGCAGATGGCGACCCAACTGGCGCGGGCGCGGGCGTGCAAGGCGCAGTCGAGTGGATTGCCGCTGTGGGA
>JAKAOE010000335.1 GCA_021823305.1 Acidobacteriota bacterium | reverse complement strand
CGTGAGCCGCTCACCCGGTAAACCCGATGCTGCTCCCGCTGACGAAGACGAGGTCTCTTCTCGGCTATGGCTTGATGCTGGCGGGCGCGGGAGGCCTGTTTGCCATCATCCGCCTGATCGGCCTGCACCTTGTCGCGCCGGCAGCGAGCGCCCCCAGTTCCGTCACCGCGGCGACCGCGCCCGGCACGCTCGCCCATGTCCTGCTGGCCCTGCTGGTGATCCTGATCGCCGCCCATTCCGTTGGCGCACTGTTCCGCCGACTGCATCAGCCGCCCGTGGTAGGCGAAATGATCGCCGGCATTCTGATCGGGCCGTCGCTGCTGGGGCGGATCGCCCCGGCGGCGTTCGCCTTCGTCTTGCCCGCGCCGGTCGTACCCTACATCTCCGTGCTGGCGCAGGTCGGGGTGATCCTGTACATGTTCCTCATGGGTGTTGAGTTGGACACCGGCCTGCTCCGGAACCGCGCCCACAGCTCGATTGCGATTTCCCACGCCAGCATCCTGGGCCCGTTCCTGCTGGGGAGCGCTCTCGCCCTCTGGCTGTATCCGCTGTATTCGAACAGCGCGGTTCCCTTCACGGTGTTTGCCCTGCTGCTGGGCGTTGCCATGTCCATCACCGCGTTCCCGGTGCTCGCCCGCATTCTGAGCGATCGCGGTATGCATACCAGCCGCATCGGCGCGGTTGCCCTGGCGTGCGCCGCGGTGGACGACGTCACCGCCTGGTGCCTGCTGGCGTTTGTGGTCAGCGTCGCACACGCGCAGCCGGCGCGGGTGCTGATGACCCTGCTGCTCACCGCCATCTTTATCGCCGCCATCTTCCTGATCCTGCGCCCGGGCGCGCGCTGGTATGCCGCGCGCTACGCGCGCCGCAGTGGCGGCCAGGACGCGATGCTCGTGGCTTGCGCCGCGCTGCTGCTGGCCTCCGTGGTTACGGAGGGCATCGGGATCCAGGCCCTGTTCGGCGCTTTTCTAGTTGGGGTAGTGATTCCCCACGACTCGCAGCTGGCGCGCGACCTGGTTCAGCGGCTTGAAGATCTGGTGGTGGTGCTTTTCCTGCCCGCCTTTTTCGTCTTCACCGGCCTGCGCACGCAGATCGGCCTGATCCACCGCTGGGGCGATTGGGGCGTTTGCCTGGTCATCATTCTGGTCGCCTCGCTGGGCAAGTTCCTGAGCGGCGCGGCGGCGGCCCGCCTCACCGGCCTGTACTGGCGCCAAGCCCTATCCCTAGGTGCGCTCATGAATGCGCGCGGCTTGGTGGAGCTGATTGTCCTGAACCTCGGCCTCGACTTGGGCGTGCTGACGCCCACGCTGTTCACCATGCTGGTGATCATGGCGGTGGCCACCACGCTCATGACCGCCCCTGCCCTGAACGCCCTCCTGGGGGGGCAGGAGGCGGTGCTGATGGAGCAAACGCAGTAGTCGTCTCAAGAAACGTCCATGGTCTCCTTTGAACTGCTTCTAATCGTCTCCATCGCCGCCGGCTTTGTCGGCGCCATGAGCGGCATGGGCGGCGGCGTGGTGCTCATTCCCGCCCTGACCTTGCTGGGCGTGGACATCAAGCACGCCATCGCGGTCAGCATCATCTCCATCATCGCCACCTCGAGCGGTTCGGCTTCCGCCTATGCGCGCGACCACATCACCAACCTCAAGGTCGGGATGTTCCTCGAGATGTTCACCATCGTCGGCGCGATTGCGGGCGCGAGCATCACCATTGTTTCCTCGACCAAGCCGCTCTATATCGCCTTCGGGGTGGTGCTGCTGGGTTCGTGGGTCGCCCTGCTGTTCGCGGGCCACGTCATGTGGCATGAGGGCCGGCAGGACGCCTTCACGCGATGGCTCGAGCTGGAAGGCAGCTACCCGGACAAGGCGACCGGAACGGTGGTCAAGTACAAGGCACGGCGGGCTTATTTCGGCGCCCCGGCGATGTTCGGGGCGGGGTTGATCGCCGGCCTGCTCGGCATCGGGGCTGGAGCGGTCAAAGTCCTGATCCACGATCTGATCATGGGGCTTCCTCCCAAGGTCTCCACCACCACCAGCAACTTGATCATCGGGGTGACGGCCTTGGCGGGGACCAGCGTGTACCTGATGGCGGGCTTGATCAATCCGGGATTGGTCGCCCCAGTCGTGCTTGGGGTGGTGGCCGGCGCGTTTCTTGGCACCCGGCTGCTGGTCCGGCTGACCAATCAGGCCATCCGCCGGTTCTTTCTTGTGGTCTTGCTGGTGCTGGCGGTCGAAATGCTATTCCGGGGATTGGCAGGTATCTGAAATGGATGCACACGAAACGGGCACCCAAGGTGACGTGGCACCGGAGTCGAAGGCCGAACTGGAGATGGATGAGCTCGTGGGCTACATCCTGCAGGTGGGGGTGCTGCTCAGCATGGCGCTGGTCGCCGCCGGGCTGGTTTGGGAGCGGATTCGCACCGGCCAACTGGCGCTCGACTACCGCATCACGAACATGAATCTGTTTGACTTCGTGACCGCGGAGTCCCGCCTGGCGCTGCACGGCGCCTTCGGGCCCCGGCTGCTGGTCAATCTGGGCGTCATCGCGTTGCTGCTGACGCCCCTGGTCCGCGTGGCGGCCTCGTTGGTCTATTTCATGGGATTTCTGCGGAACTGGAAGTACTCCCTGTTTACCGCCTTCGTTCTCGCCGTGCTGACCTACAGCCTGTTCCTGCGGTAGCCCGCGGGAGCCCGCGTCAGCGCAGGCGCCCCCACGCCGCCGCCGCCGCGGCGCATGGTCCGCTCTCCCAGTCGCCGCCCGGCGACCAGAGGAAGCCGATCAGCCGCGGCGAATCCAGCGCCGCCGGCGGCGGCGGGCCGCAACCGGTCCACTGCGCCAGTACCGGGCGCGGCGTGACGCGGGCCAGTGCCGCCAGCACCGCCGTCGCGTCCTGCCCGGGCCGAATCAGCACCGAGTTGACGTCGGCGATGGTCCAGGCCGCCGCGGCGGCCGATCCCGGCGCGGGTGGCCGCGCCGGATCGAACTCGAGGTTCGCACCCAGAAAGAGGTGATGCGGGTCGGCGGCGTGGATGGCGCTGGCGGCGGTGCGCAGGTAACGCACCAGCACGTCCTCGGCGAAGCGCGCGGCGTCGGCGTTCACGGCGCGCTGCGCCGCCGGGGAGCCGTGTGCCGGGACCTGCACGTTTACAAACAGCCTCGCCTTCAGCCCCCAGCGCCGGTCCAGCCGGCCAATGTCGCCGTTGTACAAATCCTGCAGGTAGTCCACCGCCCGCTGGCGCCCGGCCGTGCGCAACGGCAGGCTGAGGTAGAAGCCCAGCACCGCGCCGGCGTGGGTGGCCGGGTCCCAGGGTAGCGAATCGTCACTGAAATAGCCGATCAGGCCGGGATCGGTGGCGCGCGGCGCGCACGCATCCATCGCCAGGCGCTCCATCTCCGCCGCGAACCCGGAGGCGTAGACGTTCACCATGGGCTCGGCTTGGCTGCCCTCCAACAGAGCGGTGAGGTGCAGCGACTGGATGAAGGGCAAGCCGCGATGC
>JAKAOE010000334.1 GCA_021823305.1 Acidobacteriota bacterium | reverse complement strand
TCCGATCTGGTGATGAGGGCGCGGATCTCCTCGTGGCCGAGCATCTTGTCGTAGCGCGCCTTCTCGACGTTGAGGATCTTGCCCTTGAGCGGCAGGATGGCCTGGTAGCGGCGGTCGCGGCCCTGCTTGGCGGTGCCGCCGGCGCTCTCGCCCTCGACGATGAAGATCTCGCAGCGCCCCGGGTCGCGCTCGCTGCAGTCGGCGAGCTTGCCGGGCAGGCCGCCGGAGTCGAGCGCGCCCTTGCGGCGGGTGAGGTCGCGCGCCTTGCGCGCCGCCTCGCGCGCGCGCGCCGCCTCGATCGCCTTGGCGATGATGCGCTTGGCCACCGGCGGGTTGTGCTCGAGGTAATCGCCCAGCTTCTCGTTGATCAGCGCCTCGACCTGGCCCTTGATGTCGCTGTTGAGCTTGCCCTTGGTCTGGCCCTCGAACTGGGGCTGGGGCAGCTTGACGCTGATCACGGCGACCAGGCCCTCGCGCACGTCGTCGCCAGTGAGGTTTTCCTTGACGTCCTTGAACAGGTTGAGGCCCTGGCCGATGACGTTGATGGTGCGGGTGAGGGCGCTGCGGAAGCCGGAGAGGTGGGTGCCGCCGTCGACGGTGTTGATGTTGTTGGCGAAGCTGAACAGGGTCTCGGCGTAGCTGTCGTTGTACTGCAGCGCCACCTCCATCTGCAGCACGCCGCCGGCGATCTCGCGCGCGCCCTCCATCAGGATGGGCTTGTCGTGCAGCACCTGCTTGCCGCGGTTGAGGTGGCGGACAAACTCGGCGATGCCGCCGCTGTAGCGGAACTCGGCGGTCTTGTCGGTGCGCTCGTCGCTCAGGGTGATGAGCAGGCCGCGGTTGAGGAAGCTGAGCTCGCGCAGGCGGTTGGCGAGGGTGTCGAAGTTGTACTCGGTGGTGGAGAAGATCCCGGCGTCGGGTTTGAAGGTGATCTTGGTGCCGCGCTTCTGGGTCTTGCCGGCGCGCTGGATGGGCCCCAGGATCTCGCCGCGGGCGAAGGATTGCTGCCAGGTGTAGCCGTCGCGCCAGATCTCGAGCTCGAGCGACTCCGAGAGCGCGTTGACGCAGCTCACGCCCACCCCGTGCAGGCCGCCGGAGACCTTGTAGCTGGAGCTGTCGAACTTGCCGCCGGCGTGCAGCTTGGTCATCACGATCTCGGCGGCGCCGCGCATCTCCCCATCCACCTCCATCTCGCCCACCGGGATGCCGCGGCCGTTGTCCACCACGGTGATCGAGTTGTCGGTGTGGATGGTGACGTCGACGCGGTCGGCGAAGCCGGCCAGGGCCTCGTCGACGGAGTTGTCCACCACCTCGTAGACGAGATGGTGCAGGCCCATCTCGCCGGTGGAGCCGATGTACATGGCGGGGCGCTTGCGCACCGCCTCCATCCCGCCCAGGACCTTGATCGAGGCGGCGGAATAATCGGTGTCGTCGGTGGTCGAAGGGCCTACGGCAACCGCGTCTTTGGTGCTCACGAGGGGTCTTCAGCAGGCCCGCGGTTGGCGCCGCGAGCCTATAACTAGGATAGCACGGCGGGGCCCGCCGCCGCACCCCCGGACGCGGGGCAACTGCTTGAAAAAAGACCGGGTTAGCCGCGGCGGCCGGGCCCCGGCTCAGATCCGCATGGGCATCACGACGTAGCGGTATTGCAGCCCGTCGGCGGACTGGGGACGGAGCTGGCCGGCGGAGTTTTCGTCCTTGACCTCGAGCAGCACCTCGTCCTCGGCGACCACCTCCAGGAATTGCTCCAGGTAGGTGGAGTTGAAGCCGATGAGCATGGGCGAGCCGGTGTAGGCGGCGCCCAGCTCCTCGTCCGACTCGCCCATGTCGCTGTTGGAGGAAGCCACGACCACCTTGTTCTCTTCCAGGCGCACGCGGATGAGGTGGCTGCGCTCGTCGGCGAATTGGGCGACGCGTTTGATCGAGTCGCGGAACTCCTGGCGGTTGAGCGCCACCGAGATCATCTGCGCCTTGGGCAGCACCGCCTCGTAGTTGGGGAACTGGCCGGTGAGCTTGCGGGCGCTGAGCAGGCGGCGCGCGCCCTCGGCGCCGTAGGGGACGCGGAAGTGGAGGTGGGTGTCGTCCTGGGCGAACTCGACGCGGGCGTCGGCGGGGGCTTCCTCCAGCAGGCTGAGCAGCTCGGCCATGGCCTTGCGCGGCACTAGGGCGCGCACCTCGCCGGCCACGCCCTCGAGCGGCAGCTGGTCCTGCAGCACGTGGGCAAGGCGGTGGCCGTCGGTGGCGACGACGGCGAGGGAGGAGGGCTTGAGCACCAGCAGCGCGCCGTTGAGGGTGTAGCGCGTCTCCTCGCTGGAGATGGCGAAGATGGTCTTCTGGATCATGGCGCGCAGCGGCGCGGCGGGCAGCTGGGCGGCGCCGGCGGCGGGGAAGGCGGCGAGCTCGGGGAAGTTCTCGCGCGACATGCCCACCATGCGGGTGTTGGCGCGGCCGCAGCGCAGCGAGACCCAGTTGTTCTCCAGGCGCTTGAGCGCGATGTCGGCCTCGGGCAGCAGGCGGACGTAGTCGAGCAGACGGCGGGCGGGCAGGGCGCAGGCGCCGCTCTTTTTCACCGTGGCGGTGCAGCCGCTCTGCAAACCGAGTTCGAGGTCGGTGGCGGCGAGCAACAGGCGGCCCTCGGGGGTGGCCTCGGCCAGAATGTTGGCCAGGATGGGCATGGTGGTCTTGCGCTCGACCACGCCCTGGAGCAGCAGCAGTTCCTTCAGCAGGTCGGACTTGCGGACGGTGATCTCCATGCGTGGCTCCTCGCGGCGGAAAACCGATTCATTGTAGCCGGTTTCCGCGGGCCGGGGTAGGGTGGCGGGCGCGCGGGCGCGCGCCCGCCGCGGGTTAGTGGCGCACCACGGTGGCGCCGGGAAAGGTGGTGGCGAAGGCGCCGGCGGGCAGGCGCGGATTGCGCGCGATGGCGGTGTAGCGCACCAGGTGATAGTCGCCGCCGGGCTGGAAGAGCTGCTGCTGCACCTCGACCCAGGCCTGGGCGGGATCGAACCAGAGGTTGATCCTGGGCACGCGGGCGGCGGCGTCGGGGTCGCGCGGCGTGAGCGTGAGCTCGACCAGCGCCGCGCCGCCCAGCCGGGCGGGTGGATCCAGCACGATGTGATAGGAGCGGTGGAGTTCGGCGCCGCTGGCGCCCAGGCCGAGCAGCAGGTAGCGCTCGACCGCGGCGGCGTGGCGGCGGAGCGGGTAGACGTCCACCTGCCGGCTGGCGGGGACGTAGACCCAGGCGGTGTCGTCGCGGTAGAGCAGCGTCTTGGCGGCGTCGGCGGGCGCGGTGAGGCGCAGGGCGTAGCGCGGGCCGCGGGCGGTGCGCGCGAAGAAGAAGCGCCCGGCGCTGCGCGAGTGGCTGTCCACCAGCGCGGTGTAGTCGTCCACCTGGGCGTCGGCGCTGAGCGTGCGCAGGCGCGGGGCGGCGCGGTCGAGCGCCGCCAGCACGCCGGCCAGGGAGCGCGCCGGCGCGGGCGGCGAGGTTTGCGCGCCGAGCGC
>JAKAOE010000333.1 GCA_021823305.1 Acidobacteriota bacterium | reverse complement strand
TGATCAGGCGGCGGAGCAGCCAATCGCCGGCGTGGTACTCCGAGTCCGAAGCGGAGCGCTTCGGCATCTCCGCGGCGGACGCCGAACGGATTCTGGCCGACGTCGAGCAGCGCTATCTGCCGGCGGACGCGGGCGCGGGCGAACGCGGGCGCTTCCGCGCCAAGCTGCGCCTGGCCGAACTGATGTTGGCGCGCGCCTGCGCGCGCGGCGACGGCGCCGCCTGGGAAGAGTTCTGGGCGCGCTATCACGCCCGCCTGCGGCAGGCGGCACGGGCGCTGACGCGCGAGACCGCGCGCGCCGAAGAGCTGGCCGACGGCCTGCTCGGCGATCTCTTCGGCCTGCACACCCGCGACGGCGCGCGCGTCTCCAAGCTGGACTCCTACATGGGCCTGGGCAGCCTCGAGGGCTGGCTGTGCGCGCTGCTGGCGCAGGCGCACGTGGACCAATGGCGGCGCCAGCGCCGCCAAGTCAGCCTGGAAGCCTGCGACGGCCTGCGCACGCTGGTCACGCCGGCCAACCAGGAGGCCCAAGCCGCCGCCGCCGCCGCGCGCGGGATGCTCGAACCCGCGCTGGAGCGGGCGCTGGCGCGCGCCGACGCTTCGGCACGACTGCTGTTGTGCCTCTACTTCCTCGACGGCCGCAACCTCGCCCAGATCGGCGCCCTGCTGCAGGTGCACGAATCCACCGTCAGCCGGCGGCTGGATCGCGCCATCGCCGGCTTGCGCCGCCAGACGCGGCGCGAGCTGGTGCGCCACGGCGTGCGCCCCGCGGCCACCGAGGAAGCGATGCGCGTGGACCCGCGCTGGCTGCGGCTGGACCTGCGCCGGTCGCTGGCCGTCGCGCCGGTGCCCAAGGAGAGCCCGCATGGGGTTTGATCCCCATCCCGACGCCAACCAGCTTGCCCTGTGGCTCGAAGGTGGATTGGCCGAACGCCAGCGCCAGCGCTTGCTGCGCCATTTGAGCGAATGCGAGGCTTGCCGCTCCTGGGCGGTGTGCGCGCAAACCGCCGGCGCCGCGCTGCCGGCCGCCGCGCCCAACCTGCCAGTGCCCTTGCCGCTGCCGATGCGCGGCGGGTTCTGGCGTTGGCAGGCTCCGCTGGGCGTAGCCGCCAGCGCCGTGCTGGTGGCCGCCGTCGTCTGGCGCCTTCCGGCGGTGCCGGCTCCGCCTCCGCCGCAACCCGCCGTGCGGGCTCAGGCGCTGGCCACGGCCCCGCCGCAGGCCCGCATCCTGCGGCCACAGCCGGCGCCGGCCGCGGCTCCGCCGCCACGCAGCGACGGCATGCCGGCCGCAGCCGCGCCGCCGTCGCTGTCCGCGGCGCAGCCCTCCGCGCCGGCGCCCGCGCTGCAGGCCGCGGTCCAGCCGCAGATTGACTTCTCTCCGCTGCTCACCGGCTTTCAGGATCAGCCGATGCTGCCGATGGCGCGCTCGGCGCTCGCCGCCTGGGATGGGGAAACCGGCGGCGGCGCGGTCGCCGCCGCCACCCCGGCGGTCGCGATCACTCCCGACTCCAGCGCGCCGGCGGCCAGCGCCACCGCCTGGCCGTTCGCCTCCGGCTTCGCCAGCGGTGGCGTCTCCGACCAGGGCCCACTGGCGCCGTCGGTAGCCAGCGGCTTGGGCTGGGCGATTTCGCGCGGCGGCGAGGTGCTGCGCTCCATCGGCGCCGGCCTTTGGCAGACCGTACCGCTGGTGCCGGGCGTGCATTTCCGCGCCCTGACCGAGATCGGCAACACCATCTGGGCGGGCGGCCGCGCCGACCAGCTCTTCTATTCCCCCGACCACGGCGCTCATTGGCGCACCGTGCGCCTGCCCAAGCTCGGCGCCCACCCCGCCCCGCTGCAGAGCATCTCTTTCTACGACACCCACCACGGCGTCGTGATGTCGCAGGACGGCCGCGTCTGGATCACCAGCGACGGCGGCATGACCTGGACGGCGCAGTAGGCGTTGAGCGCGCACGCGCGCGGGTGCGAACGTTGGTCGCACCAGCCGCCGAACATCGGTCGAAGATCCCGGTTGCGTACAACTTGTTCAGCCGGTACCTGAACCTGCCTTTGCGGTTCAGCTCCCGCTGAACGGCACGCGGTATGTAAACCCGGTCGAAATAACGGGCCAACTCCAGCGCGAGTCGGCACCAGCACCGTAATGCCGTGCACCGCGGCTAGCGTCTGCAATCGCCACGCGAGGGCGGCCTCCGCAGGATCCAGGCTGTGGCTCAAGTACACCCGAAATGCCATGGCGTCCACAGTTTACCCGCCATCGCAAACCGCTGCCGGTTAGTTGGGCTGCTGCAAGAATGCCAGCAACAGCGGCCAGGCCATGTTGGCCGAGGCGGCGTGATAGGCGGGGCGGTGGTCGCACAGGAAGCCGTGGCCGGCGCCGGAGAATGTCAGCTCGACGAACGGCTTGTGCTGCTCCCGCAGCAAGGCGGACATGCGCGAGCGGTCCTCCACCGGAATATGGTCATCGCGGTCGCCCCAGGCGAGCAGGATCGGGCATTGCACCTTGGGCAGGATGGCGTGCATCCGCTCCCAGTTGCCGCCGTAGAACGATGCGGCCGCGGCCAGAGGCATGATTCCCGCGGCGCGCACCGCAACCCGCCCGCCCAGGCAAAAGCCGGCCGCCACCAGCCGCGTCGCGCCCTCGTTCTCAAGCCATTTCCGGCAGGCGAGCAGATCCGCCTCCTGCCCCTCGACGGTCATGGCCTGCAGGTGCGGCATGGCGGCGGCGAAGTTGGCATAGTCGCCCTCGAAGCCCGGCGCGGTGCGGTGGAACAGCTCCGGCGCGATCGCCAAGTAGCCTTCGGCGGCGAACCGGCCGGCGGTTTCGCGGATATGCGGGTTGACGCCGAAGGCCTCCTGCAGCACCAGGATGCCGCTGCCGTTGGCCCGTGCCGGGCGCGCGACGTAGGCGCGCATCGCGCCGCCCTCGACCTGCAAGGAAGTCCACTCGCCCATGCGATGATGATAGCCGAATGAACCGCGCGCTCGAGGTTCTCGCGCTGACCGGCGGCATCGCGCTGGCTGCGGCGGTGCTGCGCGACGCGTTCGAAACCATGATTCTGCCACGGCGATTGAACAGCCGGTTCCGCATCACGCGGGCCTGGTTCCGCGGCCTGTGGCCGATCTGGTCGTGGCTGGCGGAGCGGCTGCCGCGCGGCCGCCAGCGCGAAAGCGCGCTCAGCCTGTTCGGCCCGCTTTCCATGCTGGTGCTGTTCGCCGCCTGGGCGGCGGCGCTGGTGCTCGCCTTCGCACTCATCTACTACGGCGCCGGCTCGCCGCTTCAGACGCCGGGGATGCAGCGCGGCTTCGGCATGGATCTTTATCTCAGCGGCTCGGGGCTGCTGACGCTGGGCTTGGGCGCGGCCACCACCTCGGGCTCGCTGGGACGCGTGCTGACCATCGTCGAGGGCGGCATGGGCTTCGGCTTCGCGGCCATCGTCATCGCCTACCTGCCGACGCTGTACACCGGGTTCTCGCGGCGCGAGGCCGCGATCTCGATGCTGGATGCGCGC
>JAKAOE010000332.1 GCA_021823305.1 Acidobacteriota bacterium | reverse complement strand
TCTGATCGCCTCGAGGCCGTAGAGGGCGCGGCGGACCTCGGCCACGTCGGGCGCGCCCAGGGGCGTCGCCTCGAGGTCGGCGGCCAGCTGGGCGAGCCGGCGGGCCCGCGTCACGATCTCGCGGTGGGCCCGGCTCATGGTGGCGGTCGGATCCACCCCGCCGAGGGAGCGCGCGAGCAGCGGGTAGAGGAGGCGCAGCTTCCGCGTGACAGGGCCGTCTGCGGTGAAGACCACCGTGGTTGCCCCCGGCCTAATTCGGGGGATCAAAGTTTCGAGCGCAGCCTTGTCGAAGACGCCCTCGACAATCAGGCCGACCAGCATCTATTTGGCGGCAAGGGCGCCGGAAAACGCGAGGTCGCCCAGACCGCCTTGCTCGAGGAGAGCCTTAAGGGACTGGTCCTGGGCGGGCTTTTCGAGACGTGTTTCTCCGTTTTCGTCTTTGGCCACGAGCCAAAGCGCGTCCGCGGGGAATGCATCGACCACGTATGGTGAGTGGGTTGTTGCGAATAGCTGGGTTGGCATGGCTTCGGCGCGGCCTTCGAATTCTCGCTGGCGCGCGAGGAGCATCGGCACGATTTGCTGAATCAGGCTTGGGTGCAGGTGGGATTCGGGCTCTTCGATGCAGTTCACCGGCGAGCCCATTTCCGGCGGTGCGCAAATTAGGGCCAACAACGCGAGGAATACGAGCTCGCCGTGGGGCAGGCTCGCGGCTTGGACGGGGGTGCGCAGCCCACGCTCGCGCGCTGTGAGCGTGACCTGCCCGTGTTGGGTCGGCCACGGGATAATTTCCGAGAGCGAGGGAAAGCAATCACGCGCGGCTTGCTCAAGCTCCCTGAATTCGTTGGAGTATTGCGCCTTAAGGGTGAGAAGGAATTGGACGAGGTTGTCGCCGGTCTCTGTCAGGAAGGGGGCCGCAACCATTTGGCGCGATCCCTCCATGTGGCGGGGAATCAAGTCGTAGAATCGCCAGCCGGCTATGGCGTTTCGGATCGACGTGCCAAACCAGCCGGGGACGTTGCTCTCAAGAAGGGCAAGGCTTACCGGCGAGCTCGTCTGAAAGGCGTGGGTACCGTCCATATGCAGCGCCTTGCCCTGTCCGGCTTGGGTGCTGAGTAGCCGTCTGCCGCCTTCTAGGGCCGTCAGCACTTCTCGCCGGACAAACATCCCACCCACTCCGACCGACTCCACCTCGAACTCGTAGCGGAAGCCTTGGGCACCGAACTGAAGGTCGAGGTCAAGCGCGAGGCTCTGGGCGGCCGGCTCGCCCTTCCAGAGCGCCTCCGCGAAGCCGCCCCGGCTGTTGACGGCGGGGACAAGCCCGCCGAGGGCGATGCTGGTCAGAAACTTCAGGGCGTCGATGATGTTCGATTTGCCGGAGCCGTTCGGGCCGATGAAGACGTTATTGCACCCGGGCACGAATTCGACATCGCGAAGGCTTTTGAAGTTGCGGATGCGGATGCGGCGAAGCATACGGCGGCCTCTGAGGGCGATTCTAGCACCGCCGTCAGGCGGACCAGAGGGCGGCGAGGGCTTGGCGGGCCGAGTCCACCGAGATGGAGGCGATGCTGCCCTGGGCGCGCACGATGGAGACGGCGCCTCTGGGCGGGCGCGGGACGGGATCGAAGGCGGGGATTTCGCCCAGCACCAGGACGCGGGCGCCGGCGGCGGCGGCGAGATGGGCGGGGCCGGTGGGGTTGGAGACGACCACATGGCAGCGGGCGAGTTGCGCGGCGAGTTGGGCGAGGGTGAGGCCGCGGCGGATTTCGCAATGGGGGACGGCGGCGAAGGGGGCGAGGAGCGCGCCGGATTCCTCCGGGCCGGCGAAGACGACGGTGGGCGCGCCGAGAGCGCGGGCGAGGGCGGCGAAGCGGTCGGAGGGCCAGCGTCGGCTGGGGTGGCCGGCGCCGGGGCAGATGCCGAGCGTGGGCGGGTGGAACGGCGGCTCGGCGGGAAGGTCGAGCGCGGGGATGCGGGCGCCGGCGGGGACGGTGATGCCGAGCGGGGCGAGCACGGCGCAGTAGCGGGCGAGGAGCGGACCGTGGGGGTCGTCGGGCGGGGGCTGGAGCGTGATCAGCCGCGGCCAGGAGCGGGTGGGGCGGAGCATGGCGACGCGGGTGGGGATGCCGGCGAGGGCGGCGAGGAGGTTGGTCTCCTTATAGGAGTGGAGATCGACGGAGAGATCGAAGCGGGCGCGGCGGAGACGGGCGAGCAGGCGCGGAATCCCGACGGCGGCGGCGAGCGGGGAGCGCTTCCAGCGGACGCGGTCGGCGGTCCAGACGTCGGAAAAACCGGCGAGAGAAAAAACGGCGTGGGGGCCGCGGGCGGCCAGCAGGGTGAGCGCGGCGCCGGGAAAATGGGCGCGCAGGGCGTAGGCGGCGGGCAGGGCGAGGACGGCGTCACCCATCTGGCCGAAGTGGATTAATAAAATTCGCGATGGGGCGGCGCTCATTCCCCCATGACCTTGACGATGACACGCTTCGGCCGCTGGCCGTCGAACTCGGCGTAGTAGACCTGTTGCCAGGGGCCGAGGTCGAGTTGGCCCTTGGTGATGGGAAGGATCACTTCGTGATGGACGAGAAGGCTTTTGAGATGGGCGTCGCCGTTGCTTTCGCCGGTGCGGTGGTGGTGGTAGTCGGGGTTGAAGGGAGCGAGGTGCTCGAGCCAGGCGTCAATGTCCTCGAGCAGGCCGGTTTCGGCGTCGTTGACCCAGACGCCGGCGGTGATGTGCATGGCGGAGACCAGGACCATGCCTTCGGCGACGCCGGACTTGGCGACCTCGGCGGCGACGCGCGGGGTGATGAGGACGTACTCGCGTTTGCGGTGAGTGTTGAAGGTGAGGTAGGCGGTGTGACTTTTCATTGATTAAACGCGGGGCCGGTCGTGGCTTCGCCACGACACCCGCTGCCTCCTACGGCGCTGTCGGGGCGGGGGCCCCTACGCCCCGCCCCTCGGCGCCTCGAAAATGGCGTGCAAGTGCGGCCGTACTCGGTCATATGAGGGAGAGTCCTCCGTCTACAACGAGAGTTTGTCCGGTGAGGAATGGGTTGCACGTCGCGAGGAAGGTGACGGCGGAGGCGATGTCGGCGGGCGAGCCGGGGCGCTGGAGGGGAGTGCGATCGCGCATTTTGGCTTCCCAGGGCGACAAGTCGGAGCTGAAGACGATGAGGCCGGGGGCGACGGCGTTGACCTGAATTGCGGGAGCGAGGGCGCGGGCCATGGCGCGGGTGAGGTGGGTGAGCCCGGCCTTGGAGGCGCAGTAGTGGGCGTGGGTGGGGAAGGCGCGGAAGGCGCCGACGGAAGAGAGGTTGATGATGCGGCCGGCGCCGGCGGCGCGGAGATGGGGGATGGCAGCGCGGCTGAGGAGGAAGGGGGCGGTGAGGTTGGTGGCGAGCATGGCGTCCCACTGCGCGTCGGTGAGGCGCTCGAAATCGGCGGCCTCGTAGCGGCCGACGTTGTTGACCAGAACGTCCAGGCGGCCGAGGCGGGCGGCGAGAGTGTCGACGGCGGCGCT
>JAKAOE010000331.1 GCA_021823305.1 Acidobacteriota bacterium | reverse complement strand
GACTTCAGCCTGCAGGTCGCGACGGTGAACGGCAGCGGCAGCCAGTCTTCCAACCTGGTGCTGTTGCGTACGCTATTTCAGATGGGAATCCCGATATCGGGCAAGAATCTCTTCCCCTCGAACATCGCCGGCCTGCCCACGTGGTACACGATCCGCGCCAGCCGCCACGGGTATGTCGCGCGCAGGAAGGAAATTGACTTCCTGATCGCGATGAATCCGGAGACGGCCCGCGACGACGTGAACGCGCTCACCTCCGGCGCGGCGGTGATGTTTGATGAGCCGTTGGCGCTGGCGGGCCTGCGCAGCGACTTGACCTGGTACCCGGTGCCGTTCGACAAGCTGGTGGCGCCGGTGTGTCCGGAGGCCAAGTTGCGCAAGCTGGTGCGGAACATGATCTACGTCGGCGTGGCCGCCCACCTGATGGACATGGAGATGCCCGAGGTGGAGCGCGCTGTGCGCCAGCAGTTCCGCAAAAAGAAGAAGGCCGCCGACCTGAACTGGGCTGCGGTGCAGGCGGGCTATGAGTTTGCGCGCGAGACCTTCCCCGAGAAGGACCGCTGCCGGCTGGAACGCATGAACGCAACCAGCGGCAAGATCATCATCGAGGGCAATGCCGCCGCGGCGCTGGGCTGCCTGTTTGCCGGCGTCACTGTGGTGGCTTGGTATCCGATTACCCCCTCCAGTTCGCTCTGTGAATTCCTCATTGAATACATGAAGAAATACCGCCGCACGCCCGAAGGTAAAGCTACTTTTGCCGTGGTACAAGCGGAAGATGAGCTCGCCGCGGTGGGCATGGTCCTGGGCGCCGGATGGATGGGCGCGCGTTCGATGACCTCCACGTCGGGGCCGGGCATCAGCCTGATGGCGGAGTTCGCCGGGCTGGGCTACTACGCCGAAATTCCGGCGGTGATCTTCGACATTCAGCGGGTCGGGCCCTCCACCGGCTTGCCGACGCGTACCGCCCAAGGCGACCTCGCCTTCACCGCTACACTCAGCCATGGCGACACCCGCCATCTGGTGTTGCTGCCGGGCTCGGTGGAGGAATGCTACCGGTTGGGCATGGAGGCGTTCGACTACGCCGAGCGTTTCCAAACGCCGGTGTTCGTGCTCTCCGACCTGGATTTGGGCATGAATCACTGGATGTCGGAGCCGTTCGCCTATCCCGAGCAGCCCTGGGATCGCGGCAAAGTCCTCACCGCCGCCGATCTCGATCGCGTGAAGGGGGATTGGGCGCGGTATCGCGACGTGGACGGCGATGGCATCGGCTACCGCACGCTGCCCGGCACCGACCATCCCCAGGCTGCTTTCTTCACCCGCGGCAGCGGCCACAACGAGTGCGCGCAGTACAGTGAACGGGCCGACGACTACGCCGGGAACATGGAGCGCCTGCTGCACAAGTGGAACGGAGCGCGCGAACGGCTGCCGCAGCCCAAGCTGGAGCGGGATGCGCAGGGCGAAATCGGCGTCATCGCCTACGGTAGCTCGCACCCCGCGGTGGAAGAGGCGCTCGATCAACTGGCCGCCGAAGCCGGACTGCCGGCGGCCTATCTGCGGCTGCGGGCCTACCCGTTCGCCGGCGCGGTGGGCGAGTTCGTACGCCGTTTCGAGCGGGTTTACGTCGTGGACCAGAATCGCGACGGCCAGATGCACGGGCTGTTGGCGGGTGACCTGGGGCCGGAACTGGCGCTGCGGCTGCGCTCGGTGCGGCATTACAACGGCCTGCCGGTGGACGCACGCAGTCTGACGGAGGCGATTATCGCGCAGGAAGCGCAGGAGGGACGTTAGCCATGGCCAGCACCACCGCGCCGCCGCCCAAACTCAACCGCATCGGCCTGCCGCAGCAGGACTACCGCGGCGTCAAGACCACGCTCTGCGCGGGCTGCGGCCACAACGCCATCAGCGAGCGCATCATTGACGCCTGCTACGAGATGGGCGTGCATCCGCACCGCTTCGTCAAGCTCAGCGGCATCGGCTGCTCCAGCAAGAGCCCGGCGTACTTCCTGGGACGGTCGTTCGGCTTCAACTCCGTCCACGGCCGCATGCCGAGCGTGGCCACCGGCGCCGTGCTGGCCAACCACACCCTCCAGGCGCTGGGCGTGAGCGGGGACGGCGATACCGCCTCGATCGGCATGGGGCAGTTCATCCACCTGATGCGCCGGAATCTGCCGCTGATCTATATCATCGAGGACAACGGCGTTTACGGCCTGACCAAGGGCCAGTTCTCCGCCACCGCCGACTTGGGCTCGTTGCAGAAGAGCGGCGTGGTCAACGATCTGCCCCCGCTCGACACCTGCGCGCTGGCCGTGCTCAGCGGCGCCACTTTCGTGGCGCGTTCGTTTTCCGGCGACAAGCGCCAGCTCAGCGCCATCCTCAAGGCGGCGCTGGCGCACCGCGGCACGGTGATGATTGACGTGATTTCGCCCTGCGTCACCTTCAACGACCACGAAGGCTCGACCAAGAGCTACAAGTACGTCATGGACCACGAGGAGCCGCTGCAGGAGGTGAGCTTCGTCCCCTCCTTCCAGGACATCCACGTGGACTACGATCCCGGCACCACGCTCGACGTCACCATGCACGACGGCTCCCATCTGCGCCTGCGCAAGCTCGACCACGATTTCGACCCGGGCAACGCGCAGCGCGCGCTGCAGGTCCTCACCGAAGCGCACCGGGGCGGGGAAGTGCTGACCGGGATCTTCTACATCGACACCGCCAAGCCCGATTTCGTCAGCCAGCTCGGCTTGGTCGACCAGCCGCTCGCCCATCTGCCGCTCGAGGCGGTGCGCCCGCCGCGCGCAGTGCTCGACGAGATCATGCGCGCCCACGCCTGAAGGGCGACGGCGGCTGCGGGGGTGAAGGTCACCTTTACCCTCGACGAGGCCACCATCGAGCGCCTGAATCGCGCCGCGGCGCGCGCCCGCAAGCCCAAGAGCGCGGTGGTGCGGGAGGCGATCGCCGACTAGGAAGCCATGGGCGACCGGCTGAGCCCGGCCGAACAGCAGCGTTTGCTGGCCATCGTGCGCGAGATTCGGGCCCAACCGCAGGACCGTTCGGCGGCGAGTGTGCGGCGGGAGTTGGCGGAACTGCGTCGGGTGCGCCGCCTCCCCGGTTGGCTCCATCCCGTGGATTAGGGAATGGTGTTGCTCGACACCTCGGCGCTGGTGGGCGCGCTGGCCGGGCCGCGCGCGGAGTTGCCGCGCCTGGAAGCCTTGCTCCGCATGGGCGAGCCGTTGCGGATCAACGCACTGACCCTGTACGAGTGGAAAAGGGGCGAGCGCACGGCTGCCGAAATGTCGCGCCAGGAGGCGTTGTTTCCCGACTCCGAGGCGCTGCTCTTCAACGCCGCCGAGGCGCACTTGGCGGCGGATCTCTTTCGCGGATTGTCGCGCGCGCGTAGTCGGCAGGTGGATATCGCCATCGCCGCTTCGGCGTTGCGCATGAGCGCCGCGGTTTGGACCCTCAATCGCCGCGATTTCTACGCTATACCAGGCCTGCGGCTGGTCTAATACGGCGCGGAATCAAGCCCGCGTTTT
>JAKAOE010000330.1 GCA_021823305.1 Acidobacteriota bacterium | reverse complement strand
CGGCCGGCCGCCGCGGCAACCGCGCCGAAAGCTGCTTGAAGGCGGCATAAGCGGCGATGAAGGCGACGGTGAGGCCGAAGCTGGCGAAGCTGCGCGTGTAGTAGCCGCTGAGCCAGGCGGCCTCGATCCCGAGCACGCCGCCGGCCACGAGCGCGGCGCCGCCGAGCACCGGCCAGGGCCGGCGGAGGCGCGCCCACGCTTGCAGCCCGACGCCCAGCCGCAGCAGCAGCGCGCTGCCGAGGATGCCGCCGCCGAGCAGCAGCCAGCCGCCCGGCAGCCAAATCTGCAGAACGCGCAGCACCAGGCTCTGCAGGATGTAGAAGACCAGCGAGTTGGCGCCCCAGAAGCGCAGCTCGGCCAGCGGGACCGGGCGGCCGCCGCGCAGCCGCTGCCACCAGGGCAGCGCGGCGCGCAGGGCGTCGAGCAGCAGCGCGGTGGCCGCGACGCCCAGCAGCCAGTACTCGGGGCTCATCCAGAATTTGTGGAAGCTCCAGCCGAAGGCAGCGATCCAGAGGCCGCAGAGGGCGAGCGCGCCCCAGCCGATCGCGGCGCGCTGGCGGTGCGAGGCGGTGCGGTTGAGATGCGCGCCCAGCATGTAGAACGTGAGCCAGGGCAGCAGCGGGAACAGGCCGGGGGCGAGGAACCAGGAGGACACGCCGCCGTCGTATACCTTCCAGTAGAAATGCTGGTTGAGGAAGTGGATGAGGAACGGCAGCGGGAACAGCCAGGTCCAATGGCGCGGCCACAGGCGCTCGAGGATGAGCATCGCCAGCATCGCCATGCCCGCGCTCTGGAAGACGTCGGCCTGGCCCAGCGTGCCCTGCACGTAGTTGGCGGCCAGGCCGCCGGTGATGAGGAAGGCGCCGTTGGCGGCGATGCGCAGCTCGTCGCCGCGGCGGCGCGCCAGCAGACGCCACAGGTTCATGCCGGTGGAGCTGAAAAACAGCACCGCGCCCAGTGTGTCGGTGGCGAGCCAGGACAGGCCGGGAATGGGGGCGTGGGCCACCACCATGAACAGGCAGGCGAGACCCTTGATCAAATCCACCGCGTGGTCGCGCTCGAAGCCGCGCACGGGCGCGGCGCCGGAATAGGACTCGAGCGGCAGAGCGGCGGCGGCGGGCATAAATCGTCCACGAAGGCGCGGCGGCGCGAGGCGGTCGCGGCCGCACTGCTATACAATCATCACTCATGTCTGCTCTGGCCCGCGCGGAAAACGTGACCAAGGTGTATCCCGTGGGGCAGGTGAAAGTGCCGGCATTACGCGGCGTGTCGCTGGAGGTCGCCGCGGGCGAGTTCGTCGCGCTGGTGGGCGCCTCCGGCAGCGGCAAGTCCACGCTGCTGCACATCCTGGCCGCCCTCACCCAGCCCACCAGCGGGCGCGTATTCCTGGGCGGGGCCGAGTACGGCATGCTCTCGGACGGGGCGCGGACGACGATTCGGCGGCGTGATATCGGCATCATCTTCCAGCGCTTCAATCTGCTGCCGACCCTGGACGCGCTGGGCAACATCGAGATCGCCCGCGAGATTTCCGGCGAGCCGCCGGACCCGGTGTACCTGCAGCGCCTGGTGGACCTCCTCGGCATTGGCGCGCGTTTGGAGCACCGCCCGTCGCAGCTTTCCGGTGGCGAGCAGCAGCGGGTCGCGATCGCGCGGGCGCTGATTCACCATCCCAAACTGCTGCTGGCGGACGAACCCACCGGCAACCTCGACTCGAAAAACTCGCAGGCGGTGCTGGATTTGCTCGAGCGCCTGAACCGCGACTTCGGCCAGACGATTTTCATGATCACCCACAACATCGAGGCGGCGGGCATCGCGCACCGCGTGCTGCACATGCGCGACGGCCTGCTGGCGGACGCGTAACGCGCAAGGCGAGCCTTCGAGGGCGCGGCCGGAGCGGGGTCTCCCGGGGGGTCCCCGTGCAGGCTGCGCCCGTATATAGTAAGCGGGACGCGCGGCGCACGCGCCCCTCGCCGATCGCTCCCCACTCGGGCAGCCGCGCTGGGGCCCGCGCCAATAATTTGAAGATGGAGTTTCTGCTCCACGGCCACGAGTTCAATCTGAAGGGCGCCAACCGCGGCTTCTTCACCACGCGGCTGCGCGCCAACCTGGAGCGCCTCCTGGAGGGTTGCGGCTGCCGCGTGGGGATGCGCGGGCTGGGGCTGGTGGTGGACTGCCCGGCGGAGCAGGGCGCGGAAGCGCGGGCGCGGCTGGAGCGGGCCCTGGGCGTGCAGACGATCGTGGCCGGCGAGCGCGTGGCGCCCACCGCGGAGGCGATCGCGCCGGTGGCGCTGGCGATGATCGCGGCGCAGAGCGGCGCGAGCTTCGCGCTCAACGTGCTGCGGCCGGACAAGGCGCTGGGCGTCACTTCCTACGAAATCGCGGTCGCGGTGGGGCGGCGCATCGAGCAGGCGCTGGGACTGCCGGTGAACCTGCGCCAGCCGGAGCGGCGCTGCACCATCGTGCTCAGCCGCCAGGGGGCGCTGGTGAGCCGGGCGCCGGAGCCGGGGCCGGGCGGCATGCCGGCGGGCACGGCGGGTCGGCTGCTGGCGCTGGTCTCGAGCGGCTACGATTCGCCGGTGGCGGCGTTCCGCCTGATACGGCGCGGCGGGCGGGTGATGCTGCTGCACTTTCACGGCACGCCGCCGCCGGGGCGCGGCAGCAGCCTGCCGCCGGTGGAGCAGATCGCGCGCCAGCTGACGCGCTACCAGCTCTACACCCGCCTCTACCTCTGCCCCTTCGAGCCGGCGCAACGGGCGATCGTGGCGGCTTGCCCCGCGCCGCTGCGCGTGCTGCTCTACCGACGGATGATGCTGCGCATCGCCGAGGCGCTAGCGCACACCATCCACGCCCACGGCCTGGTCACCGGCGACTCGCTGGCGCAGGTGGCGAGCCAGACCGTGCTCAACCTGGAGGCGGTGAGCGCGGCGGCGCGCCTGCCGGTATACCGCCCGCTGATCGGCGACGATAAGGTCGCGATCCAGGCCGAGGCGCGCCGCATCGGCACCTACGAGGCCAGCTCGGAGCTGGCCGATGACTGCTGCTCGGCGTTTCTCCCGCGCAGCCCGGCGCTGGCGGCGACGCCGGAAGAGCTGGAGGCGGGCGAAGCCGCGCTCGATGTGGCCGCTCTGGTGCAGGCGGCGCTGGCCGGCATCGTGACCCGCCGCTTCCGCCTGGAGCAAGGCGAGGTGGCCGAGGGGTAGCGCCCGGCTGTGCGAAGATGGCGCTATCGTGCCTGGCAGCGGCGAGATGTTCAGCGGGCTCGAGGGGCGTTTCGGCGCGATCCTGGCGGATCCGCCGTGGCGGTTCGGCAACCGCACCGCGCGCCTGACGCCCGAGCGGCGGCGGCTGGAACGCGGCCGCACGAAGACGGTAGGCGAGATCGCGGCGCTGCCGGTGGCGGCCCTTGCCGCACCGCGCTGCCATCTCTATCTCTGGTGCCCGAACGCGCTGCTGCCGGAAGGGCTGGAAGTGATGCGCGCCTGGGGCTTCGCCTACAAGGCGCACCTGGTGTGGTACAAGGTGCGCAAGGACGGCGGC
>JAKAOE010000329.1 GCA_021823305.1 Acidobacteriota bacterium | reverse complement strand
GGCCGAGCCAACCCCGGCAGGTAGGTGCGGCGCACCAGCTTGCGATAGATGCGATCTGGCCGGTCGAGCGGCGTCTCCCGGCTCACGGTCAGCAGGCCGACCACGAAATTGTCACGCCGCGCCAGGGCCTCCACCGCCTCGAGGGTGTGGGTCTTACCCTCGCCGTAGTTTCCGGCGATGATGCGCAGGCCGCGGCGGCTACCGCGCGCCAACGCCGCCAGATCCTCCTCGATTTCCCCCAACAGGCGGCGCCGCCCGGCCGACAGCACCTCCGCCGACTCCAAGGACGGCACGCCGGCCCGCAGGTGCTCGATCACCCGCCGGGCTAGGTCACGCTCCAAGGGCTTCGCCCCCTTCGCAGCCGATGGCCCGCAGGAAGAGCCGCAACGGCGAGAGGGGACTGGCCGCCAGCAGGAACTCGCGTTCGCGCTCCCTGGGCTCTTCGGCGCCGTAGGCCCGCGCCAAGGCCGCCCGGTGGGTCGGCCAGTCCGACTGCCAGATCTCGTCGAGATCGATCAGGTCGTCATAGGGGTTTATCCGCGTCGAGCGCACCTCCCGCGCGACGCGCATCGCCAGGGCCGCATAGCTCTCGACGCCGAACCGCTCGTCGCGCAACGCTTCCGGTCGCCCCGCGATGACCAGGAAGAGCCCGGGGAGCGTACCGCCCTCGTCGATCAATTCGCGGATCGCCTCGTAGGTGTCATCCCGGCGCATCTTCGTGTAGTGCACGGCATCCTCCCGCCGTTCCTTTTCCAGGAGTTGCTCGAGGTCGTCGAGGGTGACGACGAGGCCCGGAATGCCGGAGAGCCGCAGCGCGTAGAGGAAGGAGCGCAGCATCTCGCGCGCGCTGTAGCGGTCGAGGCGCATGGTGATCCCCACGGCGTGGCGTTCCGCCGCCATGATGCGCTCGCCGCGCAGGAAGCGCTCCGCGCTGGCCGCTCCCTCCGCCGCCTCCGCGGGGCGCAAGCAGCCCAGCGCCAAGAGCCGCAAGGCCACCGCCATGGGTGGCGCGATGTTGGGCTCCGCGAAAAGGAAGTCGCAGGCGGTGCGCACCTCCTGCACCGCCGCCTCCCGCGGCCTGCCGGAGGCTACCAGCGCATCCTCCAGATCCTGGCCGCCGTCCGCCGCGAAACCCTCCGCACCCGCGCGCCGCGCCGCGGCCAGCGCCAAGTCCCGCCCGACCTCCCGCAGCGGCAACTGCGCCATCAGCGCACGGTATAGTTCGTCGATGCGCCCGATGGCCACCCTGCGCGCGGAGACCTCGGCCGTCAGATAGCCAAGAGTCCGGGCCTCCTCCCGCACGCGGCACAGGCACTGGGTCTTGCCGGCGCCGGCCCGGCCGGTGAGCCACTTGACCGCCGCGCCGCCGGCACGAAGGAAGTCCTCGAGATACTCCCGCCGCCAGAAGCCGATCTGCCCGCCGGGGTCGACGAACGGCCGCTCCTCAGTCACCCTCCCCGACCTCCCAGATCTTCAACCCGTAGAACTTGTCCGTGCCGCCCTGGGCGTTCGGCACGTCGAAGCCCGTCTGGCGGCCGTGGTGGAAGTCGAGGCGGCGCCCTTCGAATACGAGGTCCGAGGAGCGGCGCAGGCGGTAGATGTCGAAGGCGAACTCGGCGGGGCTGTAGTCCGCAGCGCCCCGGCGCACGGTCAACAATTCGTAGATGCGTTTCAAAGGGATCTCGCGACCCTTCTTTTCCGACGCTTTGTCCAGCAGGTCGTAGAGCTTGACCAGTGCCTGCAGGAAGCGCCGCTCGTTGAAATTCGAGCCCAAGATCGCCTGGTGGCGGCGCGAAAGTTCCTGCACCAGCGCTGCCGGTTCGAGGATGGTCAGGCGGCGGCGCTTCAGGAACACCTGTTCGCCTGGAAGGTCGAAGCGAACCTCCATCGGAAAGATGACGTACTCCGGGAAGGTACCCTGGATCGGCAGGCCCTTCTGGCGCGCGAGGCGCTCGAACTCCCGGGCGTAGAGCACGATCTCCTCCCCTTCCGGCACGTGGAAGCGGGAAACCAGCTCCGCGGCCGAGCGGGAGAGGCCCGCCGCCGCCTCCGCCTCCTTCTGCAGTGCGGGCAGGGCGCTACGCAGCCGCTGCAAGTCCCATCGCTCACCGGCCTGCACCGCCGCCGCCGCCGAGCGGCGCAGCCGCTTAGTCTGTGCCGCCAGGGAACGCCAGCCCTCGACCTGCTCCTTGCCGATCAGGGCCGCCGCGCCCAAGCTCTCGTCCATTTCCACCAAGCAACAACCCCCCTCATCCGATCGCCTCGGCTGTATATTCTCCGGGCACCCCATCCGCTCCTACCATCCGCGAAAAATCGACGGGCATCCGCCCTGAGCGAGCGGCCCCGGGCGTTTGGCACGCCGCCCGACGCCCCCCTTCCCTCGGTCGGGCGAGGCAACCCTGGCACTTCCCGTATACCACCCGGGGAGCCCGGGTGCAAGCGCTTAGGACGACCGCCCCACCGGCGAGGGCCTGGCTGGGCTTTGCCCCTCATCCTCGACCATCGCCACCGGTCAATCTGATCATGGTATAATATTCGCAACGGGGTTTCGAGGGGTGTGGTCTAGTGCATGGCACCGTTCCGCAGGATCTCGAGGAAAAAGGAATATGGGATACCATCCTTAACACAGCCCGACGGCTGCTGCCCCTGCGTGGTGCGGTCCTTTATGGTTCCCATACCGTCGGGAACGCCGCCACCAGCAACAGCGACTACGATCTGTTGGTCGTGGTGGACGATCCGGCACTGGTACGACAAAGTCACGTCCTGGCCCGAAAGCTTCGAACCGCTACGGGGCTCCCGGTAGACCTCCGACTGGCCACTCCCCGCGGACTCCGGTTCCGCTCCCTCCTTGACCCATGGATCAGCTACTGTCTTGCGACCGGAATCGGCATCGGTGACGTCCCTGACACCCCCGCCCCGCTCGCCGCGCAAGGGGCCTTCGACGCCTTGACCGTGATTCAACTGGATCTGGATGATGCCAACGAATTCTCAGTTGGAAGGCGGATAGACTGGCTGCGCCGGGTTGCCAAGGGTGTCGCGGTGTTAGAGCAGGCCGTGTCCGGTGCATATGACGCCGCCAACTATTTCCGCCGGGTCGGCGAACTGCTTGCAACGCCGGCCGATCACCTGGAACCGGTCCTGCGGGAGGCAACGGACCGCCTCGCGGCCAAGGTGGAAACGATGCCCGCAAACGAGGGAGATGTGTTATTGAAGCAGATGCTGCGGCACCGGGGCCAAGGATCGTGAGTCGGCAAGACGAGATAAAAGAGGCCGGCAAGTTTCTCGGGCTCGCTGCGGCGCATTGGGCATGTTATGTAGAGGATTGGCCGGAAGTGGACGATTATCGCGACCCTGCATACGACCTCTTAGAACGTATCACCTTTAATGAGCATGAGTATCAGATGTGCTATGATACAGCGGCTAGCCGAGCGGAAAAATACATAAACAGAGCGTTCAGCATTCCACGAAAAATACTGATTCCGGCCACCGCCCAAGATGCTCTCCAACAAGCGTATACCGATGTGGCTGCCATGCTTGCCC
>JAKAOE010000328.1 GCA_021823305.1 Acidobacteriota bacterium | reverse complement strand
GGCAGCTGGCGAACGAGCTGCGCGATCGCATCCGGCCGCGGCCGGAGCCGGAACTGGTGCTCGAGTCCACACCGATACCGGTGAAGAGCATCTGGACCGAGCAGCCATCGGGCCGCAGCCGTCTGGCTGCCTTCCTGATCCACGCCGCCGTTATCGGCGTGCTGCTGCTGCCATTCTGGCAGCCGGTGCGCATCGCGGTCGCGCGCCAAGCCGAGGTATTGGTGCCGACACTGATTGCGCCCGGCCCCTCGCTGCCCAAGATGAAGCGCCTCGCCGGCGGCGGCTCGCCCATGCACAAGATCGCGCCGCCCAAGCTCATGCCGGTGAATGCGCCCAAGCCGATCATCGCCCCTCCACTCGACCTTATGCCCGCCACGGCCACGGCCAACATCCCGCTGCCCGCCTTCGGCGATCCCGGGCGGATGGCCGGCCCGCCCGGCACCACCGCCGGCCATAGCGGCGCCGGCCCCGGCGGCCTCGGCAACGACGCCAATGGCGGCGGCAATTGCGTCACCGGCCCCTGCGGCACGGGCGGCGACATTAGCGAGCCCATCCCCATCTATGAGCCCGACCCGCAGTACTCCGACGCCGCCCGCCAGGCCAAATTCCAGGGTACGGTCATCGTCAGCGTCATCATCGGCACCGATGGGCGCGTGCACGATCCCCATATCCTTCGCCGGCTCGGCCTCGGCCTGGACGAAAAGGCCATCGAAGCCGTCAAGCTCTGGCGCTTCGAGCCGGCGCGCCGCAATGGGCGCCCAGTCGAGGTGGCTGCCAATATCGAAGTGAATTTTCATCTCTATTGATTAGCTGGCTTCTCGCGGATCGTGCAGCAGGCGAAGAAGCCCGCGATCCGCACGTAAGCCAAAAGTTCCACCGCAATTGGCCGATAGGCGGCTCGGAGTCCTCTGTACCCTTAGCCGTGCTAGACTTCGTATAATCAGGATGGGAGGGCATCCACTCGGCGCCCTCTTGCAAGGGATCGGCACGCAATGGCGGAACAGCTTCCAAAGCCGGACGCGGACGCGGACGATAATCGTTTTTTACTAGAGCAGCCTTCGTTTTTTAGAGGTCTGGCGCAGCAGTTCAGGGAACTGATCCGGCCCGAGAAACAGCCCGAGTTGGTTCTCGAGTCCAAGCCCATCCCGGTCAAGAGTATCTGGTCGGAGCAGAAGTCCGGCCGCAGCCGCCTCACCGCCTTCCTGATCCACGCCGGTATCATCGGTGTCCTGCTGCTGCCGTTCTGGCAGCCGGTGCGGGTGCAAATCAAGAAGGTGGTGGATACGCAGATTTTCGAACCTGCGCCCGAGGTGCAGGTTCGGCTGCCGCGCATGCGGCGGCTGGCGGGGGGCGGCTCGCCCATTCACGTTCAGCAGCCCAAACTGATCACCACCCCGCGGCCGGTGCACGTCACCGCGCCGAGCGCGTTCGTACCTAACATGAACGCCATGCCGATGCCGTCGTTCGGTTCCATCGGGCCGGTCAGCGGCCCGCCCGGCGCCGGCGGCGGTTCGGGCGGCGGTTCGGGCGGCACGGGCTCGGGTTCGGCGGGCGGCACCTGTGTCGGGGCAAACTGCGGCGACGCGGTGGGCACCGGACCGGTGGCGATTTACCAACCCGATCCGCAATACTCCGACGCCGCGCGCAAGGCCAAGTTCCAGGGCACCTGTGTCGTGCAGATCACCATCGGCGCCGACGGGCGTGTCAGCCATCCGGTGATTTTGCAGCCGCTCGGCCTCGGCCTCGATCAGAAGGCCATTCAGGCGGTCCTCACCTGGCGCTTCATTCCCGCCAAGGACCGCAACGGCCGCCCCATTTCGGTTGTCGCCGACGTCGAGTTGAACTTCCACCTCTACTGAACCGCACGGAGCTCGGCGCGGGCCCGCGGCGCAGCCGCGCGGGGTGCCCGCGGTTCATCCAATCCCGACATTAGCTGCTGGCCCCGGCGGGCTGTTCGGCCGCCGCCGGCGCGGGTTTCCGCCGCTGGAAGCGGCCCTGGAACAGCGACAGGAAGCCGGTGGTGAAATAGCCGACGACGAACAGCAGGATGAAGGGGATGGTCAGGTAGTTCTGCATCTGGAATGCGTACACCGCGACTGCGGCGAACATCGTCCCCAACGCCAGTTCGATCAGCGGCGACCAGCCGATCTTGCGCTTGTAGGTCTTCTTGCGCGCCACGCTCGCCGCGGCATCCGCCCTGCTCTCGATGCGGAACTTGGGGGTGCGCATGAACGAGCTCTTGATCCCCAGCAGCGCCTCCAGCACGGCCTTGGTGTTGGTCACCGTCAGCCCGATGCCGATCGCCATCACCATCGGCATATAGACGACGGTTTTCAGCCACTGCCGCGGGAACAGCTCGCGCTGCGACGCCAAATAAAAGGTGGAGAACGACCAGGTGGCGGCCAGAAACAGCGGCAGGTCGATGTACAGCATCTGGAACCAGCCCTGGTAGAAGCGCACGATCATGGCGGGCAGCAGCAGCGTGCAGAGCACGATCATCATCGGGTAGCTGATGTTGGCGGTGAGGTGGCACCAGGCTTCGAGCTTGTGCTCGGCGCTGATGTCCTTGCGCCGTAGCAGCCGCGGCAGGATCTTCTTGGACACCTGGATCAGGCCCTTCGCCCAGCGCGCCTGCTGCACCTTGAAGGCGTTCATCTCCACCGGCAGCTCCGACGGACACTCGACCTGCGGCAGGTAGGCGAACTGCCAGCCGCACAGCTGCGCCCGGTAGCTCAGGTCGGTATCCTCGGTGAGCGTGTCGTGCTCCCAGCCGCCGGCCTCCTCGATCGCCCGCCGGCGCCAAACCCCGGCGGTGCCGTTGAAGTTGAAGAACAGGCCGGCGCGATGGCGGGCGCCGTGCTCCATGACGAAGTGGCCGTCGAGCAGGATGCCCTCGATCTTGGTCAGCCAGGAGTAGTCGCGGTTGATGTAGCCCCAGCGCGTCTGCACCATGCCCAGCTTGGGGTCGGTGAAAAAATCCACGGTGCGGGTGAGGAAGTCGGCCGGGGGCACGAAGTCGGCGTCGAAGATGGCGATCAGCTCGCCTTCGGCGCTTTTCATGCCCTCGTCCAGCGCGCCGGCCTTGAATCCGTTGCGGTTGGTGCGGTGGAGATAGCGGATCGGCTGGCCCAGCGCCCGCTGCCGCTCAACCGCCGCTTGCGCCACCGCGCAGGTTTCGTCGGTGGAGTCGTCCAGCAGCTGGATGTCGAGCTTGTCGCGCGGGTACTCCATGCGGCAGACCGCGTCAATCAGCCGTTCCACCACGAACTGCTCGTTGTAGACCGGCAGCTGCACCGTCATCCGCGGCAGCTCGGTGAAGCGCGCGGGCGGATCCACCGCCTGCCGCTTGCGATAGCGGAAGTAGCGGAAGATCAGCATGTAGCGGTGAAACCCATAGAAGGCCAGCACTACCAGCACCGCGAAGTAGGGGATCAGCATCGCGATGTCGAAGGCATTGGCCTGGTAGAGCGGCAGGTTGGCCGGCCCCACGGTGAAGGTGCGGTTCAGAAGCTGGGTCCGGATATAGTGCAACACCGGGTTCTGCTGCAC
>JAKAOE010000327.1 GCA_021823305.1 Acidobacteriota bacterium | reverse complement strand
GCCTGGGCATCGTCGGCTACGGCCACATCGGCACCCAGGTCGGCGTCCTCGCCGAGGCGCTCGGCATGCAGGTCGTCTTCCACGACATCGAGGCCCGGCTGGCGCTCGGCAACGCCCGCCCCGCCGGTTCGCTCGAGGCGCTGTTGCGCCAGGCCGACGTGGTCACCCTGCACGTGCCCGAAACCGCCGACACCCGCGGCATGATGGGCGCCGCCCAGTTCGCCCTGATGAAGCCCGGCGCGCACTTCCTCAACGCCTCGCGCGGCTCCGTCGCCGACCTCGACGCCCTTGCCGCCGCCCTCCGCGACGGCCGCCTCGGCGGCGCCGCCATTGACGTCTTTCCGCGCGAGCCCGGCGCCGCCGGCCAGGAGTTCGTCTCCCCCCTCCGCAGCCTCGACAACGTCCTGCTCACCCCCCACATCGGCGGCAGCACCGAGGAGGCGCAGCAAAGCATCGGCGTCGAGGTCGCCGCCAAGCTCATCCGCTACAGCGACAATGGCTCAACCGTCTCCGCCGTCAACTTCCCCGAGGTCTCGCTCCCCGCTCACCCCGGCCGCCATCGCCTGCTCCATATCCACCACAACCGCCCCGGCGTGCTCTCCGCCGTCAACGCCGTCTTCTCCGAAGCCCAGGTCAACATCGCCGGCCAGTTCCTCGAGACCAACCCGGCGGTTGGCTACGTCGTCACCGACATCGAGGACGGCGAGCCCACCCGTGCCCGCGACCTCCAGCGCCGTCTCGCCCGCGTCCCCCACACCCTGCGCGTCCGCGTGCTCTATTAGCGGCAACTTGGCAACGCCCTGTGCGCCGGCGGGCGTCCGTTGCCGGGGAACGAAGCACGGCCGTGGTGGCCGAGCCGCTAGCTGCCCGCCGCCGCCCAGTTGCGCCGCTCCACGAACGTGCGCGGCTCGTAGGTCTGTCCCCGCTTTAGCCGCCGCTCCTCCCACCGGCTGGTCCACAGCAGCCCCGGCCCCAGCGCCGCCCCCAGCAGCCGGCAGCCCGGCCCGAACTCGCGCCCCAGCTCCGCCCGCAGCGCCCCCACCTCGGCCGCCAGCCCGGGCTGGCGCGGCCGCAGTTGCCGCTCCATCGCCCACAGCACCGCCGCGTAGGCGCGCAGCGAGCGCGCCTCGAACCGGAACCGCCGCCGCACCCGCGCGTCGGCGTCGTTCTTGTAGCGCCGCCAGCCCGCCAGCGTGGTGCGGCACACCCGGTACAGGCTGGGCCCGTTGCGCTCGAAGTCGCGCGCGAACGCGGCGCCGAGGAAGCGCTGCGACTCCTCGCGCGAGATCGCCGCGTGCCGGAAGTTGAAGGCGTACTGGCCGTGGATGTCGGCCAGGTCCACGTCCAGCAGCCGCCCCTGCTCCGCCATCTCGCGGAACAGCGCCGTCCCCGGCACCGGCGTGTAGAGCATGAACTGGTGGAAGTCGGTGGCGTGCCCCACCGCGTGCTCGATCTCCTCGGCGATGTTGTCCGGCGTGTGGTGCTCGAGCCCGATGATGGACGAGCCCAGCACCCGGATGCCGTGCTCCCGCAGCTCCCGCGTCAGCGCCCGCGTGTCCTGCCCCTTCAGTTTGGCGTAGCCCGCGCGCGGCGACTCCAGCCCCATCCACACCCAGGAAATCCCCAGCTCCACCAGCTCGCGCGGCGTGTACTTGCGCAGCGCGTTGGCCGAGGAAAACACGTACAGCGACCACGCCTTGTCCTCCGCCCGCATCCGCTCCAGCAACTCCAGCGCGCGCTTGCGGTGCAGCAGGAAGTTCTCGTCCATGATGAAGAACGACTGCACCTTCATCGCCGCCTCCATCTCGCGCATCACCGAGTACAGCTCCCCGCCCCCGCGGTAGAAGTTCAGGAACCGCCCCTTGCCCCCGAAAAACGCCGACGTGGTGCAGAAGTTGCAGCCCAGCGGGCAGCCCACCGAGGGAATGATGGTGGCCGCCGTGCTGCCCCCCGGCGCCGGCATCCGCACCCCCATGGTGCGCAGCCCGAAGCCCGAGACGATGCGCGGATGGCGCATCGGCGCGTCGGCGTCCTGCCCCAGAAAGCGCCGCATCCACCCCACCCCGTCGCCGCGCACGAAGTGGTCGGCGTCCACCATGCGCTCGATCCCCTCCACCGCGCACACGTGCCCGCCCACCACCAGCGTCGCCTGCGGCGCCAGCTCGCGCGCCATCCGGCACATCTCCCGCACCTTGCCCAGGTTCACCACGATCGCTGAAATCCCGATCACATCGTAGGGCTTGCGCCGCAGCTCGCGCGCGAACGCCTCGCGCGTGGGAAAGTCGAGCAGCGTCGAGGGCGTCTCCAGGTTCGCCTGGATCAGCATCAGCCCCCACGAGCGGTGGAACATGCGCACCGAAAACGCCCCCTGCGCCCGCGTCACCTGGTTGTGGTACAGCTCCATCGGGTTGATCCGCCGGCTGCCGAACTCGTCGTCCTGCGCGTAGGGGCCGAACACCGACGTCAGCAGCACGCGCGCCTGCCGCCCGCGGGGATGCGGTTCTGGTTCCATAAGGCCACGGTAGCGCCGTCCGCCGCCGCGCCTATGTAATAGTTTTGTCGCCGGGCGCGAAGTCTTGACGAAAGCGGTTCGCGCGCGCGAACTCCTCGCGCAGCTCCGGCCCGGTCAGCTCGCGCCGCATCCGCGCCAGCCGCTGCTCCAGCGCCTCCAGCGCCGCCGCGATCGGCGCCGCGTTGGTGTGCGCGATGTCGCGCCACATCGAAAACGGGCTCGCCCCCAGCCGCGTCATCTCGCGCAGCGCCCGCCCGCCCACGCCGCGCAGCTCCGCGCGCGACTCCGCCGCTGCGCCGAACGTCTCCTCCAGCACCGCCGCCAGCGCCGTCGCCGCCATCTGCGGCAAATGGCTCGCCCAGGCGCACAGCTCGTCGTGCCGCCCCGGATCCACCTCGGCCACCCGGCACCCGAACCGCTCCACCCACCCCCGCCACGCCGCCGCCCGCTCCGCCGCCGCCCCCGTGGCGCCCGCCGCCGCGCAGAACAGCCACACCGCGCCGCCAAACAGCACCGCGTCCGCCGCCGCCGCCCCCGAGGTCTCCTTGCCCGCCATCGGGTGCCCCGGCAGGAATCCCGCCCGCCCCGGCCCGCCGTAGAGCGCCGCCGCCCGCTCCGCGATCACCCGCTTCGTGCTCCCCACGTCGGTCACCAACTGCTCCGGCCCCAGCGCCGGCGCCAGCTTCTCCATCCAATCGAGAATCGCGTGCACCGGCATTGCCAGCACCACCAGGTTGCTGCCCCGCGCCGCCGCCGCTGCATCGCCCGCGACATCGTCCACCGCGCCCCGCCGCCGCGCCTCGCCCGCCTCCTCCGGGTCGCGATCCCACCCGGTGATCGCCCCGCCAAACCCGTGCGCCCGCAGCGCCAGCCCGATCGAAGCTCCGATCAGCCCGGTGCCCAGAATCGCCACCCGCTCGATCCCCGCGCTCATGCCGCCGCCACAGAAAAGCCGCGGCGCGCCGGCGGCGCGGCAGGGAAGTGCTGAGGAAGGAGGGCCATGGGTGCTGGATGTATCTTCGCACCCATGGCGGCCGATT
>JAKAOE010000326.1 GCA_021823305.1 Acidobacteriota bacterium | reverse complement strand
GGAGAGCGAGAGCGGGGCGAGGTGGCGCATTCCGGTGGCGGTGATCGGCTGCGGCGTGTTCGGGCGGCATCATGCGCGCATCTACCGCCAATCGCCGCGGGCCGAATTGGCGGGGGTGTACGACACCGACCCGGCGCGGGCGGCGGCGGTGGCACAGGAGTTCGAGACGCGCGCTTTCGCTTCCCTGGCCGAAGCGGCGGCGGCGGCCCGCGCCGCCACCGTGGCCGTGCCGACGGCCGCCCACGAAGCGGTGGCGCTGGAGTTGTTCGAACGCGGCCTCGACCTGCTGGTGGAGAAGCCGATCGCCCCATCGCTGGCGTCCGCCGACCGCATGCTGGCCGCGGCGCAGCGTCACGGGCGGCTGCTGATGGTAGGGCATCTGGAACGCTACAATCCGGCGGTGCAACTGGTGCGTTCGCGGCTAACGCGGCCGCTGTTTTTCGAGGTGCACCGGCTGAGCGTGTTCACCCCGCGCAGCCTGGACGTGGATGTGCTGCTCGACCTGATGATCCACGATCTCGATATCGTGCTCAGCTTCACCGGTTCGCCCATCCGCGATCTGCAGGCGGTGGGCCTGGCCGTGCTCAGCCGGCACACGGACATCGCCAACGTGCGCGTCACGTTCGCCAACGGCTGCGTCGCCAACCTTACCGCCAGCCGGGTCTCGACCGAGAAGGTGCGCAAGCTGCGTGTCTTCCAGCCGGGCGAGTACATCTCGCTCGACTATGCGCGGCGCGACGCGCGCCGCTTCGCGGTGGCGCCGGGCGGCGGCCCGCTGGGGCTGGGGATCGAGCATGAGCACCTGCTGGGCGAGGATCGGGAACCGCTGGCGGCGGAGATCGCGGCGTTTCTTGAAGGCGTGGCGGAACGGCGCCAGCCCGAACCCGACGGCAACGCCGCCCGCGCCGCCCTGGCCGCGGCACTCCAGGCAGCCGAGGCGATCAGCCGGCATCGCGAAGCGCTGGCGATCTAAGTCCGGTTCAACCCGGCTCAGCCGATGGCCACGCCGCAACCGCGGACCAAGGCGGCGACGCGGGCGGAGTTCATGCGCGTGGCGTCATACTCAATGGCAATGTCGCCGGCGGCTTCGTCCAAGCGCAGGCCGCGAATGCCGTACACATCGCTGAGCCGGGCCAGCGCCTCGGCTTGCTCGGTACTGAGCGCGGTCTGAGCCCGAAAGCGTATGTCCATCGCGGTCATGGCGCTTTATTTTAGCGCAGGTCCGCCGCCCCTGCGGCTATGCTGGCGCTAGATGCGGTTTCCCCCGGCACGGCTGGCCGTAGGCTTGGCCTTCGCGTGGATGCTGGCGGCGCAGTCTCCCGCGGTGCACCTGACGCCGGGCGAGATGACGCTCACCGCGCACGCGTTTCATCCGCTGCTGCTGTTTCACGCGCAGACGACGGAAGTCGAAGTGCCGGTGGTGGTGCGCGACGCGCACGACCGCACCGTCGCTGGCCTGCAGCGGAGCGATTTTCAGGTTTTGGACAACGGCCGGCCGCGGGCGCTGAGCGGCTTCGCGGTCGAAACCCATGCCATCGCCGGGCGGCGGCCGCCGGCGAGTGCCGCGGGAGCCGCCGCGCCTGTGTTGCGCGCCGCATTGCCGCGGCCACGCTTCGTCGCCTTCCTGTTCGACGACATGGACACGCTTCCCGCCGAGCAGAGCGGTCTCGACCGCGCGCGCAATGCGGTCGCCGCCTATTTGGGCGCGCAAGGCGGTGCGGGCGCGGCGCTACCCGCCGGCAGCCAGGACGCCGTTTTCACCACTTCCGGCGTGGACCAGCAGAATTTCACCGCCGACCGCGGGCGCCTGCTGAAGGCGCTGAACGGCATCCGCGCCCAGTCCCACGCCGCCTCGATCGGCTGCCCGATGCTGTCGCCCTATCAAGCCTACGAGATCGCCAATCACGGCGATCCCGATGCGCTCAACCTGGCGCTGGAGCAGGCACTGCACCCGGGCTGCGCCTGCGACGGGCTGGCGCCAGCCCGCTGCATCCCCATGCTGCGCGTGCAGGCGGAGGAGTTTTACTCGATGTGCGAGGACCAGTCGCAACAGGCGCTCGACGCGCTGCAGGCGGCGATCGCGGCGCTGCGCGCGCGGCCGGGCGATCGCGTGCTGCTGCTGGCCTCGTTCGGGTTCCCCAGCCAGAACCTGCAGGCGCAGATCGCGCAGGCGATTGACACCGCCTTGCGCGACGGCGTGGTGGTCAACGCGCTCGACGCACGGGGCCTCGCCGCACCCGATGCGCACCAGTCGCCCGACGATCCCCCCGTGCCCGACGCCAACCTCAACAGCTGGCGCGACGCCACCGCCTCCGACGCGCGCTCGATGCTGGACAGCCCGCTGGCCCAGCTCGCTGACGGCACCGGCGGCCACTTCTTCCGCAACAACAACGATTTCGGCCTGGCGGTGCGGCAGCTCACCGCTCCGCCGGCGGTCTCCTATTTGCTCACCTTCGTTCCCAGCGGCGACGTCCCCGACGGCAGCCTGCACCGGCTGGCCGTCAAGGTCACCGCTCCCGGGCGCTTCCAGGTGCAGGCCCGACGCGGCTACCTGGCGCCGCCCAAGCCGGGAACGGTGCTGCATTTGCAGCAACGCATCAACCAGGAGGCGCTGGCCACCAACGCGATGAACCAGATTGCGGCGCACGTCGGCCTGCAGGAGTTCACCGCCGCGGGCGGCAACCGCCGCCTGCATGTGGTCGTGGGGGTGGATCCGCGCGGGCTGCCGTTTGCCAAAGCCGGAGGCCGGAGCCTGGAACAACTGAGCTTCGTCGCGGTGCTGGACAACGACCACGGCGCCTACGTGGCGGGCGAGCAGGGCGAGATGAACCTGCGCCTGACCGACGCCTTGCGCAAAGCCCTCGAACGGCGGGGCCAGGACCTGAGCGCCGGGCTCACGCTCTACGCGCCGCCGGGCCATTACCGGCTGCGCGTGCTGGTGCAGGAATCGGTGAAGGGGCGCATGTTCGCCGCCACCACCGGCTTCCGGCTGAACTAGCTACGGCACGGCTGCGGCTAGCCCTGCAGTTCGCCGAAGTCGGCGATGCGGCTGAGGCGGGCGACGGCCCAGGCGAGGAGTGAGAGGCGGTTGGCGCGCACGGCCGGTTCTTCGTCGTTGACGCGGACTTCGTTGAAGAAGCGCTCGAGGGGGGCGGCGAGGGCGGCGATGGCGGCCAGTTCGGCGGCATAGTCGGCGCCGGAAGGCAGCGCGGCGATGGCCTGGTGCAGCGCCAGCTCGGCCGGCGCCTGCAGGCGGGCGGTGTCCACCGCCTCCGACGCCCACTTCTCCTTGCGCACGATGCTGCGGGCACGCTTGACCACGGCGGCGACGCCGGCCAGGTCGGGCGCGGCGGCCAGCGCCTGGCAGCGGCGAAAGGCCTCAAGCGCATCGTCCGCGCCCGCGGCCAGCACCGCGGCGACGCGATCCGGCGCAAACCCGCCGGCTTCGCGCAAGTAGAAGCCCAGCCGCTCGCCGAAAAACTCCCGCACGCCGGCGGTGGGATCGCCCTCGATCTGCGTGCCGTAGCCGGCGCGCGCCTGGGCGCAAGCGGCGGCGAGGGA
>JAKAOE010000325.1 GCA_021823305.1 Acidobacteriota bacterium | reverse complement strand
TGAAAGGCGAGCATGAAGCGGTCGTAGGGCGGGCGGGGCGGGCTGAAGGGGGGCCAGGAAAAGAGCGCGGAACGCGCGCGGCGCTGCGAGTCGCGGCGGTATCGGTCGAGCAGGCCGGAGCTGGCGGCGAACTGGCGGGCGAGCTCGGCAAAGGGCGGGCCGGTGCGCCAGACACGCGGTTCGCTGGGATTGAGGTTGATGAAGAAGCGCAGGATGCGGCGGCCGCGGCTGGGGCGGGTGGGGAAGGCGTCCACGTGGAGCAGATCGTTGCGGGCTCGGAGCTTGGCGGGGCGGCCCTCCTCTTCGAGCGGGCGGAAGCTGGCGTAATCAACGTCGAAGCGGTAGGGAGAGAGCAAGCCGCGCAGCAGCGCGATGGACTGCTCGGAGAACTGGCGCATCAGGGCGCGCATGCGGGCGGCGTCGGCGCCGGCGTAGCCGGTGAGACGATCCTGCATCGGCCGGTAGGCGACGTTTTTGTGATGCGCGCCGGCGGTTTTGCGCTGGGTGCGGAGAAACTCGAGGTCGGGCTCGCTGAGCGCGAGCGGGCAGGGGCCGAGGCGGACGACTTCGCCGCGCTCCAACGCCAGGCAAAGCGGCTGGGAGGCCTCCAGGGAGAGCGGCAGGCGGAGCGCCGCCGCGTTGACCGCGACAGTTCCCATAGGGACCCCCTGCATCACTTTAGCGCCATTCGGTGCGGGCGCGCAGGGTTTGTCAAGGCCAGCCGGCGAGCCCCGTCCGGAACCGGTCACTGGATGACATGGTAGCGGCGCAGGATGGCTTCGGTACGGCGCAACGGGAGGGCCTCGACGGTGTGGCCGTTGCCGGTGGTGGTGACCGCCTTGAAGAGGGAGTTGTAGATCGCCTCCTGGGTGGCCTCGATCACGGCCAGGAACAGCGGCGACATGGCGGCGTTGCGCAGGCGCGGCGTGGGGGCGTAGGGCGGGACGGTGGAGAAGGCGATGGCGTAGTCGCCGGAGCCGTTGCTGAAGGCGGAGCCGGTGCGGGCGAGGCCGTCCATGGCGCGCGCGGCCATGCGGCGCAGATTGCGCGAGCCCACGGGCGCATCGGTGGCGACGACGATCATGCAGGAACCGTCGGGGGAATCGGCGGGGCGCGATGGGCGCCGGGCGAGCTGGTTCTTCAGGTAGTAGCGGCCGAGTTCGAGGCCGACCGGGGCGCCGTCAATGTCGAGGATGCCGCCGAAGTTGGTTTGCACCAGCACGCCGACGGTGTAGCCGCCGAGGTTGGACGGCAGGCGGCGGGAGGCGGTGCCGATGCCGCCTTTGAAGCCGAAAGCCACCGTGCCGGCGCCCGCGCCGACCGCGCCTTCGGCGACCGGGCCGCCGCGGGCGCGCTCGATCGCCGCGAAGACCTGCTTTTCGCCGACCGGGCGGGCGCGAATGTCGTTCAGGTAGCCGTCGTTGGTTTCGCCGACGACGGGGTTGATGGAGACGACGTGCTCATTGCCGGGCAGCGACAGCATGTAGGTCAGCAGGGCGTCGGCGACGCGCGGGACGTTGAGCGTCGAAGTGAGCAGGATCGGGGTCTCGATGCGGCCGAGCTCGCGGATCTGGGTTGAGCCCATGAGCTTGCCGAAGGCGTTGCCGACGAACACCGCGCCGGCGACCTTGTGGCGGAACATGTTGCCGGCGTGCGGCAGGATGGCGGTGACGCCGGTGTGGATGTTCTTGTGGTTATCCAGCGTGACTTGGCCGACCTCGACGCCGGCGACGTCGGTGATGGCGTCGAGCGGTCCGGCGGGGAGGATGCCGACCTTGATGCCGAGATCGCGGACGCTGGGGCGGGCTTGGGCGGAAAGCACTACGGGCACGGCGAGCGCGAGCAGCGCGGCGGCTGGGCGCAAGGTCATGGCAGGGCCTCCGGGACGATTGCGTGTCCCAGTATGCGCTCGCAGCGGACGTTACAGGCCGAGGCGAAACTCCAGGACGCGGCCGCGCCAATAGGGGCAGGGGCCGCCGGGCAGTGCGGGGATAAACGCCGCCTTCGGGCATGGCGGCGCGGCGGACGAGCGCGAGGAGCTCGTCGGCGCTCGGAATATTCGGCTGTGGAATCATGCTCTTACGATGCACGCAAGAATATACGAAGATTTTCGTTGACAAATACGAAGCGCGTCGTAATCTAGAGGCATGGCGACTTGGAGGAGCAATCCGGCGAACGAGCTGCCGCGGCCGACCGAGTCGGAGTTGGGCATCCTGCGGGTGCTGTGGGAGCGGGGGCCGAGCACGGTGCGCGAGGTGCATAGCGCGCTGGCGGGCACGACCGGCTACACCACGGTGCTGAAGCTGATGCAGATCATGGCGGACAAGGGCCTGGTGGAGCGCGACGAGGAGCAGCGGGCGCACGTCTACCGGGCGCGGCTGCCGCAGGAGCAGACGGAGCGGCAGTTGGTGGGCGACCTGCTGCAGCGGGCGTTCGGCGGGTCGGCGGCGCGGATGGTGGTGCAGCTGTTGAGCAGCAGCCAGGCGAGTTCGAGCGAAGTGGCCGAATTGCGCAAGCTGCTGGACGAGTACGAGCGGGGGCAGGCATGAACGTCGCGGGCTGGGCGGGCTTCGCTCCGGGGATTTGGGTGGCGGCGGTGGGCGCGGCGCTGGTGCAGATGCTGTGGCAGGGAGCGCTGGCGGCGGGGGTGCTGTGGGCGGCGCAGCCGTGGCTGCGGCGGGCGACAGCGCGGGCGCGGTACGCGGCGGCGTGCGTGGCGCTATTCGCGCTGCCGGCCGGTTTTGCGGCGACGGTTTGGATTGCGGTGGAGAGCGGGCGGACGGCGATCGGGTGGCTGCCGGCGATTGCGCCAGGGCAGGAAGCGATCTGGATGCCGTACCTGGTGGCGGCGTGGGCGGCGGGGGCGGCGGGCGTGGCGGCTTATTCGGCGTTCGGGTGGGGGCTGGCGCAGCGCTTGCGGCGGGGCGTGAGTTACGCCGTGCCGGAGGCGCTGCAGGAAGCGGCGGAGCGGCTGCGGCGGGCGCTGGGGGCGAACCGGCGGACGCGGCTGGGCATCGCGGCGACGGCGCCGGGGCCGTGCGTACTGGGGTGGTGGCGGCCGCTGATCCTGCTGCCGGCGAGCGCGCTGGCGGGGATGGCGCCGCAGCAGTTGGAGGCGGTGCTGGCGCACGAGCTGGCGCACATCCGGCGGCACGATTATCTGGTGAACCTGGCGCAGCGGGCGGTCGAGGCGGCGTTCTTCTACCATCCCGCGGTGTGGTGGATTTCCGCCCAGGTGACGGAAGAGCGCGAGCATTGCTGCGACGACCTGGCGATCGGGGTGGTGGGCGACCGCGTGGAGTACGCGCGGGCGCTGGTGGACGCGGCGGCGCAGGCGCCGGGGCGGGCGATGCCGGCGGCGTCGCTGGCGGCGAGCGGCGGCTCGCTGCGGCGGCGGGTGGAACGGATTTTGCGGGGCGCGCTGCCGCGGCAAGGCGGCAGCCGGGGCGCGGCGCTGGCTGGCGGCGCGGCGCTGGCGGCGCTGGCGCTGGCGGGGCTGCTGGCGGCGGCGCCGCGGATGCGCGCGCGCGCCCCGCACACGAGTCCCGCGGCGCGAATGGCGCCG
>JAKAOE010000324.1 GCA_021823305.1 Acidobacteriota bacterium | reverse complement strand
TCCGATCTTCGGCGGCCTCCAGCGCGACGCCCGCTTCGCTTATCAGGCCAGCGCCCCCACCACCCCCCGCGCCGACTTCATCAGCGATTTCCTCGAACAAGCCCAGCAGGCGCTCAAGCCCAGCGGCGTCCACATCTCGATTGACGTCTACGGCGTCACCGCCTGGGCCCGCCCCGTGGACGTCAACGCCACCGGCCAGGACATCGTCCGCCTCGCCCGCTACTGCGACGTCATCTGCCCGATGATCTACCCCTCGCACTTCTTCGGCGACTTCGACGGCTACCGCGACCCCGGCGACGCCCCCCACCACTTCATCCGCGTCGGCATGCAGCGCTTCGACGCCATTACCCGCAACGCCGGCGTCGTCATCCGCCCCTGGCTGCAGGCCTTCGCCTGGCGCACCCGCAGCTTCGGCCCCGGCTACATCCTCACCGAAGTCGCCACCGAACACGAGTTCCACGGCGGCGGCTTCATGCTGTGGAACGCCGGCAACGTCTACAAGGCGCCGGCCATCGCCATGCCCGAGATGATGGCGCAAAAAGCCAGATACTTCGACGCCACCTTCCCCTACCCCGTCGAGCCCGCGGCCGCCGCGCAGGCGCCGCCCGCCCGCCACTAGCCAGCGCTCGGCGCGTTAGCGCAATTTCAGCGGCGAGACGCAGTATTTCCGGGCGACGCGTTTGAGGTAGGTCGCGCGACCGCCGGACTTGCCGGCGAAGTGCGGGAGCAAGGGAGCGACCATAGCCGCCAGCACCCCAGCGCAGAGCGCAATCCAGATCGCGATATCGTGACTCAGGCGATGCATACCAACCCAATGCCAGCACAGTCCCGGCACCCCGTCCACCCGGCGCCGTCCGCTTGACAACGGCGTGTACTTTGCATTATAAAGTTTATATGAATCAACGCCTCGCCGCTGTCACCGAATGCCTGCTGGTGGCGCCCGCCGCGCTGTTCATGGCGGCGCTGTGGCTGCGCTTCATCGCCGCGCCGCAACACGTAGGTTTTGTCGAGGCCCTGATCGCCTGGTATGCCGGCCGCTCGTGGGCGCTATGGCTGCTGCTGGTCGGGCTGCCGTTGGCCGCGCTGGCGGGCGGCGCCGCCGTGCTATGGCCGCAGCTGGCCCAGATACGCGCCAACGCGGCAGCGCTGGTCGTCGGCGCGGCGTCGGCGCGGCAACGCTCAGCGCCGCCGGCATGCTGGCGGTAATCGGCCTGCACCTGCTCGCGCATTGAGCCGCTAAATCCGGCTTAGAAAGGCCCAGAGATCGTCGAACGCGTGGCTGGAAAAGTTCCAGTAGCCCTTCTCCGCGGCTTCGCCCACCCGCAGGCCGGGCCGCTCGCGCGTCGCAAGCCAGGCATACGCACGGGCCTTGTCCAGTTGGTTGGGGCGCGGCGCGCCAAGCCCCGAAACGCAGTCAAGCAAGCGGTCGATACACTCGAGTTCAGCGCTCAGCAGGGAAGCGAGGCAGAGTGTTTCAAGGCTCCCATGCTTCCCGCCGCCGGGCAATAGCAGCGCGCCAACTCGGGGAGGCCCGTCGGCAAAGTCGCCGGGCGCGCCCGGCGCCGCAAAGCCCGCGGCGGAGAGCGCCCCGACGACGGAGTTCCAGGCGGCGCGGGGATTGTCATCGGCGTCCCGCAGCACGGCGACCGAGCTCACTACCGGGAATTCGTCGTCGTTTCGCAGTATTTGGAGATAGGCCCGAAGCTGGCTCTTGCCGCCGATCGGCTGCACTTGGACGCCCGCCGCACCCCGTGCCATGAGGAGCTGATCGATAAACCTCTTGTCGTCCGCGCCCTCGACGATGACCTGCTTCGCGCTTGAGACCGGCGCGACGGTCAACCCCTGACCTCGAAGCCCGCCTCCAGTACCGCCTCGCGCATCTCGCGATCGTAGTGCACGGCGCGATTCCGGCCATCCGGCAGCCAGCCCATGCGAATCACGGCCAAGTCGTCGCTCCCTGCGAAGTGCCGCAGCGCGCTGCGCAGCAGCTCGTCGCTGTGCGTGGTGGCGAAGACCTGAACATTGAAACGCGATGTCGCCTCGTCGACGAGCTTCCAAAGTCTGCCGTAAACCGAGTGGTGCAGACCGGTTTCGATCTCATCGAGCAGGAGCACGCCGCCGGCACAGACGCGGAGGCCTGTCAGCAGCCCAAACAGCCGCCCGAACCCACCGCCCGCGGCGCCTGCAGGCAGCATCCTCGCCAGGCCGAGGTCGACCATCAGCTCGGAGCCGCCCGGGCGCGGAACCACGGCGATGTCCTGCAGGCCGGGCACAATCGCCTGCTGGAGCGCACTTATCAGGTCCTTGGTCTGTTTTAGCTTAACGAGGGACCCGTAGTGTTGGGCCGCCAGATCCGCCGCGGCAACGGGCGTGAGGTACACCGCCGGATGCAGGTCAGGTCGCTGCCGCATAGCGCCGGTCACCGTTGATCCCGAAATGCCAGCTTTCACCTTGATCGGCGTCCCGTCGGCGGGAGCATAGGTCAACCGGAACGCATTCAGGACTTCCCCGTCCCCGTCTAACGGCAGCGGCCGCGTCCGGTCTATCTCGACCACTTCCGGCTCCGTTGCCTGGACCTCCAGCCTGCGCTCCGCAGGCTCTCGGTCCCATTGTCCCGAGACCTCAACCGTGGAGCGGAGATCCATTCCGGGAAAGAAAGACTGCAATAAGGACTGTAGTCCTGTCGGCAGCTCCTGGCCCGGCGCGCGGGTCGCCGCGACGTTCGCCACGGCTGCCGGGTCGGTCGCTCGATCCAGCAGCGCGATCGCCTCCAGCAGCGTGGTCTTGCCGGACCCGTTCTTGCCGACGATCAGGTTGACGCGGCGCAATTCCGCGACCTCAAGGTCGCGGAAGCCGCGCAGTCTCCGGATGGTGATCGAGTGGTACACGCCGCCCGCTCCCACTCCATTGTAGGGCAGGCGGTGCGCCGCCGGCGCCTACCTGCGGTCGCGGCCGCCGCGGCCGCCGCGGAAGCCGCCGCGGCGCGGGCGCTCGTCGTCGTCGCCGCGCTCGCGCCGCGGGGGGCGGTCGTAGCCGCCCTCGCCGTTGTCCGCCTCCGCGCCCGGCGGGGGCGGGGGCAGGGGCAGGCCGAGCTTCTCGCGCTGCTCGCGCAGCACCGCCTTGCGGCTGAGCTTGACCTTGTTGCCCTCGATGTTGAGGCAGCGCACCAGGATCTGGTCGCCTTCCTTGAGCTCGTCGCGTACGTCGCGGATGCGGTACTCGGCCACCTCGCTGATGTGCAGCAGCCCGTCGGTGCCGGGGAAGATCTCGACGAAGGCGCCGAAGTCCACCAACCGCACCACCTTGCCCAGGTAGGTCTTGCCGATCTCCGCCGAAGCGGTGACGTCGCTCACCATCTGCAGCGCCTTCTGCCCCGCCAGCCCGTCCACCGCGGCGATGTTGACCGTGCCGTCGTCGCTGACGTCGATCTTGGCGCCGGTCGCCTCCACGATGGAGCGGATCATCTTCCCGCCCGGCCCGATCAGGTCGCGGATCTTGTCCACCGGGATCTTGATGGTGGTGATCTGCGGCGCGTACACCGAGCGCGCCTCGCGCGGCGCAGCGATGG
>JAKAOE010000323.1 GCA_021823305.1 Acidobacteriota bacterium | reverse complement strand
CCGAGCGAGCTGGATTAATATGGACGGCGTGACAGAACCCAACCCCCGCCCCGTCATTGTCCTCGGTCAGTACCAATTCCACCCTGACGACGTCGAGCCGGCCGCCGCGTTGCTGCGCGCCATGACGGAAGCCACGGTGCGCGAGCCGGGGTGCGTTCATTACGCCTTCGGCGCGGACGTGCGCACGCCCCATCTTTTCCAGTTGAGCGAGCTGTGGCAGGACGATGCGGCCCTGCAGGCCCACTTTGCGACGCCGCACATGGCCGCGTTCCGCTCCGGGCTGGCCAAGCTGCGCGTCGAACGGCGGTCGGTGCGCAAATTCGAGGTGAGCGGCGGCGGGGAACTGTGAATCGCAAAGCATCGGACGGGCTGGCGGCGCCGCGCCGGCGAATCCTTCACTGCGGAGTGGAACACATGAAACGCTTGGCACTGCTGCTCGGCGCGGCCGTTGTGGTTGCGACCGTGGCTTGTTCCAATCAGGCGAACGTCGCGCTTCCGGCCGGGCCGATTGCGCTCACGGTGCGGCTGCCCAACCCGCAACAGCAGATCTTCTATGTGCGCGAGGTGATGCCGGTTACGCCGGGGCCGGTGACGCTCTACTACCCGAAGTGGATTCCCGGCGATCATGCGCCGGACGGGCCGATCGGCGCCATGATGGGCCTGGAAATCACCGCCGGCGGCAAGCGGATCGCGTGGACGCGGGATGCGGTGGATATGTTCGCGTTCCACCTGACGGCGCCGCCGGGCGCCGCGCGGATTGCGATCCGCTTCCAATTCCCCGCGCCCGATCGGATAACGCCGCATCTCATGGGTTTGGAATGGAATACCGTCGCGCTGTACCGTGCCGGTGAGCCGACGAAAGCGCAGATGGTGGATCCGGCGCTGGTGATCCCCGCCGGTTGGGGCTACGCCAGCGCGCTGCGGACGGCACAGCGCAGCGGCGGGCGGATCGCCTTCCGGCCCGTGCCGTTCAACACGCTGGTGGACTCGCCGGTGATCGCCGGACGGTATTTCCGCGAGGTGGATCTCACGCCGGCCGGCTCGGCGGTGCACCGTTATCTCGACATGGTCGGCGACACGGCGGCGGCGATCGCGATTTCCCCGGCGCAAATCGCGGATTTTCGCCGGCTGGTGGTGCAGGAGCAGGCGCTGTTCCGCTCCCATCACTTCGGCGACTACCATTTCCTGCTCACCTTGAGCGACTACGTCTCGACCGGCGGCCTGGAGCACCACCAGTCGAGCGACGACCGCGCGCGCAGCGGCGCCAAGATGTTCGCCGACCCGGTCCACTTCATGCTCGACGCCTCGCTTCTGCCGCACGAATCCACCCACTCCTGGAACGGCAAGTTCATGCGTCCGGCCGGGCTGTGGCAGCCCGACTTCGAGCGTCCGGAGCATACCCGGATGGTGTGGGTGTACGAGGGGCTCACCACCTACCTCGGGGACGTCCTGACGGTGCGGAGCGGCCTGTGGTCGCCGCGGACATGGCGCCAGGCGATCGCCTACCGGGCGGCGGCGATGGCGCACCAGACCGGCCGCGCCTGGCGGCCGCTGAGCGATACCACCACCGCCGCGCAGCTGCTCTACAGTTCCCCCACCGCCTGGTCGAACTGGCGCCGGCAAACCGATTTCTACCGGGAAGGCGAACTGCTGTGGCTCGCCGTGGACATGAAGATCCGGACGTTAAGCCACGGCCGGCGCTCGATGGACGACTTTGCCCGGCAATTTTTCGGCGTGGATGACGGCAGCTTCGTCACCCATACTTACACCTTCAACGACGTGGTGCGCGCGCTCGACGCCGTCCAGCCCTACGACTGGGCCGGCTTCCTGCGCAACTGGCTGGACGGCGTGGGCTCGCAGATCCCGCTGCTGTCCGGCATCGACGCCGCCGGTTGGCGGCTGGCCTATTCCGATCGTCCGTCGCCCTACCAGAGCGCGCACGAGACCGTCGGCCCGGGCGAGCTCAGCATGCAGGGCATCAACGCCATGTTCTCGGTGGGCCTGTTCCTCAATCGGCAGGGCCTGGTCAAGGACGTGCTCTGGAACGGCCCGGCGTTTAAGGCCGGGCTGGCGCCGGGCATGACGCTCGTCTCCATCGCCGGCCGCCCCTTCACCCCCGCCGCTTTGCGCGCCGCGATCGCCCAGGCGCAGCAACGCCAGCAGCCGCTGCGCCTCACCGCGGCCGGCGACGGCGTCACCACCGTCTACACCGTCGCCTACACCGGCGGCCTGATGTACCCCCATCTCGTCCGCGTCCCCGGCACGACCGATTATCTGCAACAGATCCTCGCGCCCCAGGCGGAGCCGCAGCCGTGATCCGGACGAAGGCAACTGCGCGAAACACGATGCTGGCGCTGGCGATCTGGCTCGCACCTTCGCTTCCGTTGCCGGCGCAGGCGCGGACGCTCACGCTGCCGCCGCTTGATACGGTTACGGTGACCGGGTCGACGCACTGCGGCGCGACTCAACTGGCTGCGGCAAGCGGCTTGCAGAAGGGCCAGGCGATCAACCCGGACGCGATGCGTCAAGGCGCCACCCGCCTTGCCGCCACCGGCGATTTCGCCAACGTTTCGACCCGCTACACGTACTCGCCCAAGGGAACCGACGTTCAATACCAGGTCGTCGACGCCACCCAACTGGTGCCGGTGGTCTTCGACAATTTCATCTGGCTGCCGAGCAAGCAGTTGGTCAGCCTGCTCCAGAGCGAGATCCCTTCTTTTTGCGGCGATGTCCCGCTAACCGGCGGCGTGGACCGGCAAATTACCGCTGTCCTCCAAGCCTACCTGCGCCAGCACGGGATCAAGGGGGCGACAGTGGATGGCATGCCCTACCAGGCCGACCTCGGCTCCAGCTCGTTCGACGGTTACCTGTTTACCGTCGAGGGCGTGAAAATCCCGTTGCAACAAGTAGCCTTCCCCGGAGCGCCGGCCGGCCTGACATCCGTTCTACGCCAGGATTCGGCCGCCCTGATCGGTCAGAATTTCTCCTTGGCGCGCGTTGCATCCGTCGGCAAGGCAGCACTCCCGGAGTTGCAAAACCGCGGTTTCCTCCAAGCCAAACTCGCAGTGCCCGTCTTTCAGCTCACCAACCCGGCGACCAACGCCGTCAGCGTGAGCATTGCGGTGAACCCGGGGCGGCAGTACCGCTGGGGAGCGGTTGGCGTTCAGGGCAACGCGGCCATCGCGGCCGGCAAGCTGCGGAAGCTGATGAAGTTGCGCACCGGCAGTGTCGCCGACCGCGCAGTGCTTGACCAGGATATCGCCGCCATCCAAAAGCTCTATGGCGACGCCGGCTACATCGAAGCCACCGTCGCCCCAACCTTCGATTACAGCCAGCCCGGGGTAGCGGCGGTGACAGTCGCGATCCACGAGGGCCCGCAATTCCGCATGGGCGCGGTGAGCTTCCAGGGCGTTGCCGGCAACGCCGTCGCTCAACTGGCAAGACTTTGGGATCTCCGCCCCGGCCAACCCTTCCGCGCCGCCTATTTAGGCCAGTACCTGAAGTCGCTCTACGCCCACTTCAACTTCCACGGCGTCAACATCCAAACCACGGAAGCCCCAGACCTCCAG
>JAKAOE010000322.1 GCA_021823305.1 Acidobacteriota bacterium | reverse complement strand
CATCACAAGTTCGCCGAGTTCATCGGGCCGCGTTTCCTGATCCACGTCGCGCAGCTCGAGATGAACCCGCTCGATGACGGCAACCGGCTGGAGGCGCTGAAGGACGACTTCAATATCGGCTACTGCAACATCACCAAGTGCTGCACCAAGGTCTGCCCGGAAAACATCTCGATCACCGACAACGCCATCATCCCGCTCAAGGAACGCGTGGTGGACGAGTTCTATGATCCGGTGCGGCGCCTGTTCCGGGTCTTCCGCTAGCCGCCGCCGTGCCCGCCATCGTCGTCAACGGCAAGCCGGTCGAGGTCGCCGCCGCCACGCTCGAGGAGTTGCTGTCCGAGCTCGGCCTGCGCGGGGAGCGCGTCGCGGTGGAGCGCAACCAGGCCTTGGTGCCGCGCCGCGCCTGGTCCGCCACCCTTCTGGAGGCGGGCGACCGCATCGAAGTCGTGCATATGGTGGGCGGCGGCCTCACCTAGCGCCCGGCCCGCTGGCCGCGGCCCGCGCCGGGTAGGCGCGGGCGTGGCGGCGGATCGCCAGCACGTCGCCGAACATGCGCACACTGTCGCGCCAGAGGCGGATCTTGGCGCCCTCGGCGTGCGCCCACACCACCGGTACTTCCTGCACCCGGAAGCCGTAACGCCGGGCCAAAAACAGCAGCTCTGGATCGAAGCCCCAGCGCTCGATGCGCTGCGCCGTGAACACCGCTCGCGCGGCCGCGCGGTTGAAGAGCTTGAAGCCGCACTGCGTATCCACGAACGGCAGTCCCAGGATCAGCCGCACCAGACGGTTGAACACGCGCCCGGCATTCTCGCGAAAGCGGCTCTGGTGCGCCTGGATCAGCTCCTGGCGGCTGCGGCTGCCGATGGCGATGTCGGCCCCCAGCTCCAGCGCCGCCTCCAGCTTGGGCAGCTCGCTGATCGGGGCCGACAGGTCGGCGTCGGTGAACAGCAGCCGCTCCCCGCTCGCTTCCAGCATGCCCCGGCGAACGCTGAAGCCCTTGCCGCGGTTCCCCGGATTGCGCAGCATGCGCCACGTCAGCTGGGGCGCCGCGCCCGGCGCGGGCAGCGGTAGCTCCCCGGTGCCGTCCGTGGAGCCGTCGTCGACCACGATCACCTCCACCACCCGCGCCTGGCGCGTGAAGTACGCCGTGATCGCCGCCAGCGTGGCCGGCAGCCGGCCCGCCTCGTTGTATGCCGGAATCACGATGCTCAGTTCGACGCTCATGGCTCGGGCGCGCGGCTCGCTCGGCCAGTTTACCCGGCCCGCCGCTGCAGGCGATGCTGTTCTTCGACCTGCCGCAGGAAGATGCGCAGGATGGATTCGTCCCACCACCGCTCGCGCGCCTCCGTCAGCAGCGTCACCTTGGCTTGGGCGTGCGGCCAGGCGGGCTTGTAGGGGCGGGAACTGGTGAGCGCGTCATAGGCGTCCACGATCTGTAGGACACGCGCCAGCAGCGGGATGCTCTCCCCCGCCAGTCCGTCGGGATAGCCGCGGCCGTTCCAGTGCTCGTGGTGGTGGCGGATGATCGGCAGCACGCGATGCAAGGAACGCAGCGGGCGGCAGATTTGTTCGCCGGTGACCGGGTGGCAGCGCATGACGGCCGCCTCCTGCGCGTCGAGTGGCCCCGGTTTGCGCAGGATCGCGTCCGGCACCGCGATCTTGCCGATGTCGTGCAGCACCCCGCCGCGGCGCAGCGCCACGATATCCTCGCGCGGCAATTGCATCGCTTCGCCCAGCTCCGCGGCCGCGTCGGCCAGGCGGGCGCAGTGTCCCTCGGTGTAGGGGTCGCGCGCTTCCACTCCCAGCGCCAGCGAAAATAGCACTGTCTCGGCGTTTTCCAGCTCGTCGGTGAACTGCTTCAGCTTGAGCAGGCTCTTCACGCGCGCGAACAGCTCCTGCGGGTCCACCGGCTTATTGAGGAAGTCGTCGGCGCCGGCCTCGATCCCCTGCAGCTTGGCCTCGCGTTCGGACAGTCCGGTGATGAGAATGACGGGTATCAGCCGCGTGGCGTCGTTTTCCTTCAGCTCGCGGCAGAGCTCGATGCCGCTGCGCCCGGGCATCACCACGTCCAGCAGGATCAGGTCGGGAGGCTGCTCGCGCACCTGGGCCAGCGCCGCATCCGCGCTGCCCACCGCGCTCACCTGGTACTGCTTCAGCCCCAGCATCTCCTGCGTCAGCAGGCGGCTGACCTCGTCGTCGTCCACTACCAGGACGCGAAACGCCTTGGGCACCAACTCCACGGTTTTTTCCATCGCCATGCTGTCCGATTAGATGACGCGGCCGGGCTTGGGTAGGCAGGGCTTTGCGCCCTGCCGGCCGTTCACGCGTGGGGGCTCAGCCGGAATACGCACTGCGCGTCGCCCGGCAGCGCGATCTCGGTCTCCGGGTCGAGTTTCCGGTCGTTGCGCCAGGCCTCGACCAGCCGCGACGCCAGCAGCGACCGCAGTGCCGCCTGCAGAGTCTCCTCGGAGCAGCGGTCTTCGTAGTGCCCGCCCGCGACCGTGTTCAGGAACATGAACAGCGCCACCGCGTCCACCGGCTGGCCGGCGTGCTGGGCCAGCAGTTGCAGGATCTCGTCCTCCAGCGCGTTCATTCCGGACTACTCGCCGATCAGGATGGCGGCGGAGAGCACCGTCGTCCACAAGCCGCGCTTGTCGCCGACAGCCGACTGGCTGACATTGATCGTCCGTACGATCTTGTTCGAGATGCGATAGATCTCTTTCTTCTCGTCCCAGGAGCGGTCGGGGTCGAAGTCCAGGTTGAGCGTGGTGGCGAGCATTTCGGCCGCCAGCTCCTCGGCGTATTCGCCCGCCTGCTGCTCGGTCTCCCCGAAGGAGTGGTGCTCGGAGAGATAGCCGTAGGTGTTGCGGTCGGCGGGCAGCGCCAGCCCGATCGAGGCGGCGATCAGGCGGTGGGGTTCGCGGGTGGAGTTCTCGCTCAGCACCGCGAACACCACCTCGCCCGGCCGCAGTTCCTTCAGGCCGGCGGCGCGTGGGGTCAGCTTGCAGCGCGGCGGAAAGATGCTGGAGACACGAACCAGGTTGAATGCGGCGATGCCGGCGTCGCGTAGCGCCAGCTCGAAACTGGTGAGCCGCTCCCTGTGTTTGCCGACACCTTTGGTGAGAAAGATCTTCTTGGCGATCATCGGGGGTTCGAGGCCGGGAATTCAAAACGTAACAAATCCCCACGGCAGCGTCAATGCCGAACGCGGCGCGGCAGGCGCAGCGCTGCCGCCGGATACCAGCGCCGCGCCAGCGGCAGCCAACGCCACTCGCGTCCCAGGAAGCGGCGGTGGCGCCCGGCGGCGGTGTACTCCAGGCTGCGCGGCCGCCCGCCGCCGGCGGCGCGACACACCGGCGCCGCGGCTGCCGCCTGCCGGCCGTTTTCGACCTCGAGAAAACGGACCTCGCCGATGCGCATCGCCTCGTGCTGGGTGGGCGCGGCCAGCTCCGTCGCCACCGCCCCGGGGCGGGCGTCTTCGGCCGCCAGTTCGAGATAGGGCAGGGTCGGATTGCCGGTGAAGCAGGGCGGGGGCCGGCCGGCGTGGCGTGCCTGGCGCAGGCCGGTGCGCAT
>JAKAOE010000321.1 GCA_021823305.1 Acidobacteriota bacterium | reverse complement strand
ATCACCCAGAGCACGGCGGCCATGCGGTTGAACAGCGCGCCGATGATCACCAGCACGATGCGCTCGGGGCGCTCCATGAAGCCCACCTTGCAGCTCGGAATGGTGTTCTCGGCGCGGGCGCGGGCGTAGCTGACCATCACCGAGCCGGTCATCACCACGGCGGTCAGGACGACGTAAAACTCGCGGTTGATGCGCGCGTAGTAGACCAGCAGGCCGAAGTAGAGGGCGAGGTCGGAGTAGCGGTCGAGCACCGAATCGAAGAAGCCGCCGAACAGGCTGACGGTGTTGGTGGCGCGCGCCACGCGGCCGTCCACCATGTCGAAGATGCCGGCCAGGATGATGACCAGCCCGGCGGCGAGGAAGCGGCCGTAGCCGAACAACGCGGCGGCGACGACGTTGATCAGCAGCCCGATGAAGGTCAGGACGTTGGGGTTGATGCGCGCCAAGGCGAGCGAACGCACGATGCGGTCGAGCACCCACTTGCAGCCCACGCCGATGGCGCGCGTGTAGGTCACAACTCGCCCGCCTCTTCGCGGTCGTAGATGGTGAGCAGCGTCTTCACCTCGAACTCCTTGGTCCCATTGGGCGTCTGGATGCGGACCTCGTCGCCGGGGCGCTTGCCCATCAGGCCGCGGCCGATGGGCGAGGAGGTGGAGATGCGGCCCAGGGCGACGTCGGCCTCCTCGCTGGTGACCAGGCTGTACTCGACCTCCTCGTCCTTGTCGAGGTCCTGCAGCCGCAGGATCGAGCCGTAGGCCGCGCGGTCGCGGGGAATGTTGCTCAGGTTGACCAGCGCCAGCGCGGAGAGGCGCTGCTTGAGCTGGCCCAGGCGGGCGCGCACGAACTCCTGGCGCTGCTTGGCCATGTGGTACTCGGCGTTCTCGCTCAAGTCGCCGAGCGCGACCGCGCGCTTCAATTCCGCCGGCAGCTCGATGGTGAGCTCGTGCTCGAACTGCTGGATCTCCCTCTCCAATTTCTCGCGAATGTTGACCGCCATGGCAGCTCCCGGGCTTGAACCGTTCCCCGCCATTTTGTCATACTGAAGCTGGCCGCACACGCCCGATGAATGCATCGCTTCCTTTCCGGGTCGGGGATCGGGTGGTCTATCCCAACCATGGCGTCGGCGTCATTGAGCACATCAGCCGGCGGGAGATCGGCGCGACCAGCCAGGAGTTCTACCAGCTCCGCATCGAAGCCAGCAATCTGCGCGTGATGGTGCCGTTCGCCACCGCGGCCAGCGTGGGCATGCGGCCGGTGATCGAGCGGCGCGCGCTGGCGCCGATCCTGCAGTTCCTGCAGCGCGAGGAGACGGTGGCGTGCGCGGGGGACTGGAAGGGCCGGTTCCGGGAACACTCGGAAAAGCTGCGCAGCGGCGCGCTGGAGCAGGTGGCGGAGGTGCTGAAGGCGCTGGTGCAGTTGCACCAGGCGAAACCGCTGTCATACCGCGAAAAGAAGATGCTGGACCGCGCCGCCTACCTGCTGGTGAGCGAGATCGCCAGCGCCAGCCAGCTCAGCCTGGAGGAGGCGCTGGCGCTGCTGCAGCGCACGCTGGCCAAGGCGTCGCTGGCGCTGCCGCCGTTCGAAAACGACGGGCTGCGCCAGGCGGGCTAATTCTTCGACTGCGCGATGCGGCTGCGCACCGCGTCCAGCTTCTGGCGAATCTGCTCGGCGCGCAGGTCGCCGCGGCCGGCGGCGGGGTCCTGCTTGAGGTCCTGCAGCGCGCGGCTCCAACTGCTGGCGGCCTGCTCGAGTTGCCCGTTGCCTTCGTAGGCCTGGGCGAGGTGGTCGAGGATGGCGGGGTCGTGGCGCTGCAACCGGGCGGCGCGCTGCAGGCTGGTGACCGCCTGGGGCAGGCGGTTCATCTTGAAGTAGACCCAGCCCAGGCTGTCGAGGTAGGCGCCGTTGTCGCCGTCCTGGGCGACGGCGCGGCGCACGTCGGCGAGGGCTTCGGGCAGATGCACGCCCTGCTGGGCGTATAGGTAGCCCAGGGCGTTGAGCGTGGCGGGATCGCCGGGCAGCAGCGCCAGCGCTTGGCGGTAGCGTTGTTCGGCGGCGGCGTAGCGCTTCCGGCGCGCGTCCAGGGCGCCGAGCTGGGCGATGGCGCGGGCGCGGGCGGCGACGTCGGGAGCCAGCGTTTGCGCGTGCAGCAGGTCGGCGCGCCCGGCGGCCCACTGCCGCGCCTCGGCTTCGACGTTGCCGCGGGCGAGATAGACGTCCCAGTCGGCGGCGGTGCCGCGCAGCAGTTTCGCCAGCGCGGCCTTGGCCGCCGCGGTGCGGCCGGAGGCGGCCAGCAGATTGGCGTAGGTGAGCTGCAGCGAACGCGAGTCCGGCTGGCCGGCGAGCGCGGCGCGGGCGGCGGCCAACGCCTGTGGGAACTCGCGCTGGCGGGAGTAGAACTCGATCTGCAGCTCGCCCGCACGCTCCGCATAGCCGCCGCCCAACGCCCGCAACCGCTGCAGGTCGGCCTGGGCGGCTTCGGGCTCGCCGGTGCGCATCTCCAGGCGGGCCAGTTGGGTGAGGAAGATGCTTTCGGTGGCGGGACTGTTCTTGCGTGCCGCCAGCTCGCGCAGCTTGGCCAGCGCGGGCTGGTCGTGGCCTTCGCTTTCGGCGAGCAGCGCCTGGGCGTAGCCGAGCTCGAGATTGGAGGGATCGAGCAGGCCGGCGGCGGTCTTCAGGCTGGCCCCGGCGGCGGCCAGATGGCCGAGCTGCATCTGCAACTGACCGATGCGCAGCGCGGCGTCGCCATCGGTGGGATCGGCGGTGAGCACCTCCTGGTAGGCGGCGAGCGCGCCGGTGTAGTCGCCGGCCTGCATGAGCGCGTGGCCGAGCGAGCGGCGATAGGAGGCCGTGTCGGGGTCGGCGGCGACCGCCTGGCGAAAAGCCTTGGCGGCGTCGGCGTAGCGATGCTGGCTGAGGTAGGCGTTGCCGAGCGTGGCGTAGACTTCCCCGCCCTGCGCTTCGGGCGGCAGGGCGGCGATCTCCTGCGCGGCTTCGTCGAGCCGGTTCTGGTTGGCAAGCGATTGCACCAGGCTGGCGACGGCGTCCATGTCGGTCGGATTGATGGTGAGCGCCTTGCGGAACTGGGCCTCGGCGGCCGGGGCCCGGCCTTGCGCGCCGTATAGCTTGCCCAGCATGACCACGTAGCCGGCATTGCGCGGGTCGAGCTCGATCAGCCGTTTGTACTCGGCGACCGCGTCGGCCATGGCGTCCTTACCGTTGCTGGTGATGGGCTGGCGCGCCTGGCTGAGCTCGCGCAGATAGATCTCGCCCAAGGTGGCGTGGGCGCGGATGTCGCCGGGATGCTGCTTCACCACCGACCGCGCCAGCGCCACCGCCTCGGCGGTACGGCCGATACGCGACAGCAGGTCGGCCATCTCGGAGGCGATATAGGCCGAGTCGGGATCGAGCGTCATGGCGGAAGTGAAGCGCCGCAGGGCCACTTCCACTTCCGGCCCGCCGCCGGCGCGTTCGGCCTCGGCTTCGGCCAGCTTACCTAGGGCGAAGTCGGTGTATCCCTGGGCCTGGCGCGAGAGCGGCGGCAATGCCCCGGCTTGCGGCGGCTGGACCTGGGCGGCGGGAGATCGGA
>JAKAOE010000320.1 GCA_021823305.1 Acidobacteriota bacterium | reverse complement strand
GGCGCGGGAACAGCTGCACCGTGATGGCGCCGAGATCGGTGCGAATTTCGGCGGTGTAATTGCCCGGCGGCGCCGGACTCGGGCCGGAGACAGCGCTGGTGTGGCAGGCGCCCAACGCCATCACCAGACCGGCCAGGGCGGTACTCAGCAGCAGCTTGCGCATGGTTTTCATTTTAATAGACCGCGGGCCTGGGCGTGCCTGGCCTGGTGTGGCGGAAGGGGATTGGCGGCGGAGGGTGGGATGCGAGGCCGCGGTTGGGTGGAGGGGTGAGAGACGCGGAAATTAGTAGGTTTTTCGCAACGTATCCCCGCATGAGAGAGCGGCGTGCGCCGGGTTCGTTGCTATGATCGTTGCAGGCAGTTGGACCTCCCGCAGGCCGGAAGCCGCGATGCGCATCGAAACCGCGCAGTATGGCAAGCTGCATTGCCGGATCGCCCATCCGGGCGGACGGACGGCGGCGGGCCCGCCGCTGGTGCTGGTGCATGGGCTGGGGGGCGGGGTGTGGGGCTGGGACAACTTCCAGGGCTATTTCGCCGAGCGCGGCTGGCGGAGCTATGGGCTGGAGCTGCCCGGACACGGCGACGACTGCGACGCGGTAACCGCGGAGAAGATGGGGCAGTACAGCGTGGAGACGTACGCGCTGTGGGTGTCGGCGGCGCTGGCGCAGATCGGGCCGGCGGTGGTGATCGGGCATAGCATGGGCGGGCTGGTGGCGCAAAAGCTGGCCGAGTCCCAGCACCAGGAGGGTTACATCTTTCTCGCCAGCGCGCCGCCCTGGCACATGTTCCGGCGCGCGTACGGGGCGATGTGGCGGCACCTGCTGCGGCATCCCTGGCGGGAGGTGCTGGCGCCGCTGAGCGGGCGCACGCTGGTACTGGATTCGCGGCTGCAGGACGCGCTGGTGAACAACCGGCTGCCGCCGGAGCTGCGGGCGGAGATTTCCCTGCGCGACGTGCCCGATTCGGGGCGAGCCTCGATGCAGATGGTGGTGGGGCTGGTGAGCGTGGACGTGCGGCGGGTGACGTCGCCCTGCCTGGTGGTGGGGGGGCTGGACGATCGCCTGATCCCGGCCTCGGAGCAGCGGCGGCTGGCGACGTTTTACGGCTGCCCGCTGCAGTTGCACGACCGCGGCCACATGCTGATGCTGGAGCCGGGGTGGGAGGACGTGGCCGAGGGCATCCTGCGGTGGGTGAGCGGGCTGACGGCGGAAGAGGCGGCCGCCGAAGCGGCTACTTCCATTTGATGTTGCAGCCGATGCTGGGCCTCTGGTCGGGGCCGACGGGGCGGCCGGCGAGCAGCGCGTCCAGGGCGGCGCGGAGGTCGCGGCCGTCCACGGGAACGGCGTTGCCGGGGCGGCTGGGGTCGAGCTGGCCGCGGTAGGCAAGGCGGCGGGCGGCATCGAAAAGGAAAAAGTCGGGGGTGCAGGCGGCGCCGTAGGCGCGGGCGGTGGTCTGGGGCTCGTCGTAGCAGAAGGGGAAGACGAAGCCCTGCTCGGCGGCCATCGCGCTCAAGCTGGCGGGGGCGTCGTCGGGATAGGCGGAGGCGTCGTTGGCGCTGATGGCGACGATGCCGACGCGGCCCGAATAATCGCGGCCGAGGCGGGCCAGTTCCGGCTGCACGTGCACGACGTAGGGGCAGTGGCGGCAAAGGAACATCACCAGCAGGGGTTGGCCCGGAGCGAGCTCGTCCATGCGGACGATGGCGCCGGTCGTGACCTCGGGCAGGGCGAAAGCGGGCGCGGGCGTGCCCAGCGGCATCATTTTCGACGGGGTGGCGGACATCGCTAGCGCAGGTACAGGGCGATTGGTCTATCGCACATGGAGGGCGATCTCGTGGGCGAGGCCGCCGTCGGCGAGCGCGGCCTCGGGTGCGCGGTCCTGCCAGGCGGGCACGTCGAGGCTGTAGCGGTGCTCGCGCAGGGTGAAGCTGTTGCGCACCGCCCAGTCGTGCTGGTCAATCTGCAGCAGCACCGAGGCGATGGGGATCTTGCCGCTGAAGACGTGCGGCTGGAGCTCTTCCATGAAGCTCTGGCCCTCGCGGTCGCCGCGCATGCCCAAGGTGAAATGGAGCTTGTGGTACACCAGCTTCTCGATCGGCAGGGGCAGCGCCAGCTTGACCTCGCGCTGCGGCCTATCCACATAGACGGCGCGCATGCGCTTGGCGAGGTTGGTGTAGTCGAAGGTGCGCGAGACCAGCCGGATGAAGCCCTCCTGCAGCTCGCGCGGTGTCATCTTCATGGGCACGAAGACGGTGTGGTGGGCGTCGTAGAGCTTGGCCTTGACGGTGAGGATGCGGCCCTCGGCGAGGAAGCGCTTCCACTGGTTGGCGGTGGGGGTGAGGATGTTGAAGTAGGGATAGAGGACGTTGCAGCGGTCGAAGAAGTCGAAAGCGGAGTCGAAGCTGGCGAGGGTGTCGCTGTCGGTGCCGAAGATGAAGCTGGCGATGACCTCCATGCCGTGCTCGCGCATGGTTTGGATGGCGTCGTCGTACTTGAAGGCGATGTTGTGGAGCTTGTTGTAGCTGCGCAGGGTGTCGGGGTCCTGGCTCTCGAGCCCCATGAAGATGTTGTAGAAGCCGGCCTCCTCGAGCAGGGCCAGGGCCTCCTTGTCCTTGTAGACGTTGATGGTCATCTGCGAGCCGAACACCGGGCGGAACTTGGGGTATTTCGCGCGCAGCTTGATGATGGCGCGCAGCAGGTCCTTCATGGTGCGCGGGTGGCCGAAGATGTTGTCGTCCACGAAGAAGATGGGACGGTAAAAGAGGCGGCCCATCCAGTCGTTCTTGAAGATGACCTCGAGTTCGCGGGTGAGGTTCTCGGGCGTCTTGTAGCGCATGTCGTGCCCGAGCATCTGGACGATGCTGCAGAAATCGCAACTGAAGGGGCAGCCGCGGCTGGCCTGGAGGGTGAGCGAGACCTGATGCAGCCACTCCCAGCGGCGCACCCGGGGCAGGTGGAGCGCCTTGGTCATGTCGGTCTTCTGCTTCTGCTCGTAGATGGGCTTGAGGCGGCCGCGGCGGGCGTCGGTGAGCAGCTCTTCCCAGACGTACTCGGCCTCGGTGGTGCAGATGGCGTCGGCGTGGGCGAGGCTGTTCTGGGGAATCATGAAGGGGTGGTAACCACCCATCACCACCTTGATGTGGCGGCGGCGGAAGTGGTCGGCGATCTGGTAGGCGCGGGTGGCGTTGGTCACCATGACGGTGATCGCCACCAGATCCACGTCGGCGTCGAGGTCGAGGTCGCGCAGGTTCTCGTTGACGACGTCGAGCTCGACCCAGGAGGGGGTGAGGGCGGCGAGCGCCTCCAGCCCGTTGAACTGCAGGCCGTAGCTGCGGCCGCGGAGCGGCCAGAAGGCGAGCTCGTGCACCCGCTCCATGCTGAACTGGGTGCGGACTTTGGAATCGGGGTCGCGTTTAGGGTAAATAAGCAGGACGCGCATGCGGTGGGGCTCCCCCAGCCCATCTCCGGCCTTGCACCATAAGCCTAAGTCGGAACCGCGGAAAATGGGAGGGTTTTCTTTTCTGGGGCGGGACGGGCGGCGGCGATGGCCTCCAAGGCCCGCGCCACCTCACGGGGAGAGGCGACGGAATAATCG
>JAKAOE010000319.1 GCA_021823305.1 Acidobacteriota bacterium | reverse complement strand
CGGGCAGAACCGCCCCGGTGACGTTCTCCGCCCCCAGCGCCGCCACCGCGATCGCCGCCGTCAGCGCCGAATCCACCCCGCCGCTGATCCCCACCAGCACGCGCTCGAACCCGCACTTGCGCACGTAATCGCGCGTGCCCAGCACCAGCGCCTGCCAGATCGCCGCGGTCTCGTCCTCCGGCGCCGCCCGCACCTCCGCCCGCCACGCGCCCGCTTCCACCACCAGCAGGTCCTCGTCGAAGCTGGCGGCGCGGGCGCGCAGCGTCCCGTCCTCGCCCAGCGCCAGCGAGCTGCCGTCGAAGATCAACTGGTCGTTGCCGCCCACCTGGTTCACCAGCACCACCGGCGTCCGGTACTCGCGCGCGATCGCGCTCAGCATCTCCTGCCGCAGCGCGATCTTGCCGCTGGAGTAGGGCGAGGCGGAGATGTTGATCAGCAAGTCGGCGCCGCCGCGCATCTGCTCCTCCACCGGATCGCGCTCGTACAGCCGGCGGAAGTGGCGCTGCGGCCAGTAGTTCTTGTCGTTCCAGGCGTCCTCGCAGATGGTCACCGCGATGCGCAGCCCGTGGTGCTTCCAGCAGCGCTGCGACTCGGCGGGCGCGAAGTTGCGCAGCTCGTCGAACACGTCGTAGGTCGGCAGCAGCATCTTCGACTGCTGGAACACGACCTCGCCGTTCTCCAGCGCCAGCGCGCTGTTGTGCACCCGCTTGCCGGTGGAGGCCGCCGCCGGCGTGACGCAGCCGCACAGCAGCGTCACCTCCGGCGCCGCGCGCGAGGCGCGCCGCAGCCACTCCATGCTCTCGACCACGAACTCCGGCTTTTCCACCAGGTCGCGCGGCGGATAGCCGCAGATCGCCATCTCGGGAAAGATCACCAGCCCGGCGCCCGCCGCCTGCGCCCGCCGCGCGAACGCCACGATCTTGTCGTGGTTGGCGGCCAGCGCCCCCACCGTGGGGTTGATTTGGGCCAGGGCGATCTTCACCGTACCCTCAGTTTACAGTGGCACGGCCACGCCTGATCTGGGACGCCCTCCCGTTAGTCGGGCTGCGACCGAGCTCCGCTCCCCGGCAATGGACGCCCGCTAGCACCCAACACGTTTCCAAGTTGCCGCGTAGAGCCGCCGCCAGTGCCTTGTTTGAGCCGTGCAGACCGGGATTCCCCGCCTTGAAGCCGCATATCGCGCCCGCAATAATGGCTTTTTGCCATGGGCGACCCACGCGAACGCGCACAGGAACTGTTCTCCCGCGCCTATCAGGCGCAAATGCAGGGCGAGTTGCATCAGGCGATCGAGCTCTACAGCAAATCCATCCAGCTCTACCCCACCGCCGAGGCCTATACCTTCCGCGGCTGGGCCTACTCCTTCCAGGGCGACTACGCCCGCGCCATCGCCGAGTGCCTGCGCGCCATCGAGCTCGACCCCGAGTTCGGCAACCCCTACAACGACATCGGCGCCTACCTGATCGAGCAGGGCCGGCTGGACGAAGCCGTCCCCTGGCTGGAAAAGGCCGCCAGCTCCTCCCGCTACGCCAACCCCTGCTTCGCCCTCTTCAACCTGGGCCGCATCTACGAGCGCAAGCGCATGCTCGCCCGGGCGCAGGACATGTACCAGCGCGCGCTGCTCAGCAACGAGCACTACGCCCCCGCGCGCAAGGCGCTCACCCGCATCCGGGCACTGTGGAATTGAACGCGGGCGCCCCGCGCGGCGGCCCGAGTGCAACGTAGGCTGCCAGGGGCGCGCGCGCCGCGCGGCCCGCTTGCTACGTACGGGCGCGGCCTACGCGGGACCCCGAGAACCCGCTCCGGCCACGCCCTCGAAAGCTTCCTGGGGCCCGGCTACACCTGAAACGACGAGCCGCAGCCGCAGGTGTGCTTCACGTTCGGATTGTTGAACTTGAAGCCGCTACCTTCGAGAGTTTCCAGGTAATCCACCTCGCAGCCGTCGAGGTACATCAGGCTCATCGGGTCCACGAAGACCTTGAGGTCGGTGAATTCGAAGGTCTTGTCCTGGGCGGTGCCGCTGTCGAACTGCATGGAGTAGCTGAAGCCGCTACACCCGCCCCCCACTACGGCCACGCGCAGGCCGCCAGGTACAGGCGACTGCTGTCCCATGATCTCCTTGACCTTTTCCACCGCTTTGGGAGTGAGATTTACCATCGCTCGTCTTCACCTCGCAAGGCCAGTTTACCATGGGGTTGTGGCCGGGCAGCCCATGCGCCGGGAGCGCGATTCCCTCGGCGAAGTCGAAGTGCCGCGCCGCGCGCTCTACGGGGCTCAGACCCAGCGCGCGCTGGAGAACTTCGCCATCAGCGGCCGGCGCGCCGCGCCCGGGCTGATCACCGCCTACGGGGAGCTGAAGGCGGCGATGGCGGCGGCCAACCGCGAAACCGGGCGGCTGGCGCCGCGTCTGGCGCGGGCGATTGAACGCGCCGCGCTCGAAGTCGCCGCCCACCGCCACGACGGCGAGTTTCCGGTAGACGTCTTCCAGGCCGGCGCCGGCGTGTCGTTCCACATGAACGTCAACGAGGTGATCGCCAACCGCGCCCAGGAACTGCTCGGCGGCCGGCGCGGGGTCTACGACCGGGTCCATCCCAACGACCACGTCAACCTCGGCCAGTCCACCAACGACACGTTTCCCGCCGCGCTGCGCATCGCCTTGCGCCTGGAACTCGACCGCCTGCAGCCGGCGCTCGCCGCCTGCGCCGCGGCGTTCGCGCGCAAGGGGCGCGAGTTCCGTCCGGTGGTGAAGGCCGGCCGCACCCACCTGCAGGACGCCGTGCCGATGCGCCTGGGCCAGGAGTTCGGGGCCTACGCCGGAGCGCTGCGCGCGGCGGGCCGCGAACTCGCCCGCGCCGCCGCCGGGCTGCTGGAACTGGGCCTGGGCGGCAGCGCCGTCGGCAGCGGCCTCAACACCACGCCGCGCGCCGCGCGCCGCGCCATCGCCCACCTGCGCGAGCGCACCGGCCACCGCTGGCGCCAGGCGCCCGACCTGTTCGCCGCGATGCAGAGCGCACTGCCGCTCACCGCCGCCTCGGCGGCGATGCGCAATCTGGCGCTGGAGCTGATCCGCATCGGCAACGACCTGCGCCTGCTAGCCAGCGGCCCGCGCACCGGCCTGGCCGAAATCGAGCTCCCCGCGCTCCAGCCCGGCTCCTCGATCATGCCGGGCAAGGTCAACCCGGTGATGCCCGAGATGATCGCGATGGTGGGGTTCCAGGTGGTGGGCAACGACGCCGCGGCGGCGCTGGCGGCCCAGGCCGGCCAGCTCGAGCTCAACGTCATGCTGCCCGCGATCGCGCTGGCCACGCTGGAGTCGGCCGCGATTCTGACCCGCGCGCTCGAGGCCTTCACCGCGCGCTGCGTCGCCGGCATCCGCGCCAACCCCGGGCGCGCCGCCACCTACGCCGCCGCCACGCTCTCGCTCGCCACCGCGCTCACACCCAAACTCGGCTACCGCCGCACCGCCAAGCTGGTGCAGCAAGCCTACGCCGAAGGCCGCCCGCTGCTCGAGCTGGCGCGGGAGCAGCGGTTGCTGCCCGAGGCCGAACTCAGGCGCCTGCTTGACCCCGCGCGTCAGGTGTAGATTGGCTCAGTACACCT
>JAKAOE010000318.1 GCA_021823305.1 Acidobacteriota bacterium | reverse complement strand
GGCAGAGGGAACGGCTCCGGAGCCGGAGAGGGCGACGCTAACTGGGGCGAGCGCGCTTGCAACTTGGAGCGAGCCGGAGGCCGGGCCGACGGCGGTGGGCGTGAAGACGACGTTGACCGTGCAGGAAGCGCCGGCGGGAAGGGTGGTGACGCAGTTGTCGGTCTCGGTGAATGGGCCGCTGGGCGTGACGGCGGAGATGGCGAGCGGGTTGATGCCGGGGTTGGTGATGGTGACCGATTGCGCGGCGCTGGCCGCGTTGAGGAGTTGAGGGCCGAAGTTGACCGCGCCCGGCTCGGCCTGCGGCAGGCCGGCGGCGTCGAACACCTCACGGATGCGGCCGTCGCCGTAGTCGGCGATGTAGAGGTTGCCCTGGGGATCGAGCGAGACATCACCAGGGCGGAGCTCGGCGGATGTGGCAGGGCCGCCGTCGCCGGAGACGCCGCCTTGGCCGTTGCCTGCAATAGTGATGATGGTGCTGTTGGCGGTGATGGCGCCGCTGGTGGCAAGAACCTCGCGGACCTTAGCGTCGCCGTAATCGGAGATGTAGAGGTTCCCCGCAGCGTCGAAGGCGAGACCTTCAGGCCATGAGAGCGCGGCCTGGCCCGCGGGACCGCCGTCGCCCGAGCCCATGGCAACACTGGGCGGGTTGCCGCTGGCGTCGTCGGGCGTTCCGGCGACGGTGGTGATTATTCCAGTTTGGGCGTCAATGCGGCGAATGACACCGTCGGTGCCAAACCCTTGTTCGTAGGCGCCGCTTGCGCCCTGATCGGCGACGTAGATGTCGCCCTGCGCGTCCACGGCAATCCCGAAGGGATACCAGAACCCGGCGCTGGTAGCGGGGCCGCCGTCGCCGGTGCCGCCCGAGGCGTTAGGATTGCCGGCGATTGTCGTGATGACGTGCGTGGTTGCGTCGACGCGGCGAATCGTGTTGTTCCAGCCGTCGACGATGTAGAGATCGCCCTGGGCGTCGAGCGCGATAGCGTATGGGTCGAACTCAGCACTGGTTGCCGCGCCGCCGTCTCCGGAGCTGCCGCAGGTGCCGTTGCCGGCAACGACGGTCAGGGTGGACCCGGTGAGCTCGGTGATGTTGCAGGCGTTATATGTAGTGTTGGCGATGAATAAGTCTCCTTGGACATCGCGAGCGATGTCGTAGGCGCTGGCCGCACTTGACTGGATTTGGGCGGTAGTGAGGGTGCCGAGCGTGCCGTTGTTGGGGTTTACATTACGAATCAGGCTGCCCAGGGACGAGTCAACGAACGACAAGCCGTGGGAGGCGGAGACGGCGAGGGGGTCGACACCAATGGCGAGCGCTGGCGTGCCGTCGGGGGCCTCGGAGCCAAATGCCGCAACCAAATTGAGCGTGCCGTTGGCCAGGGACACGACGTCATAACCCATGTCGAACAGCAGGCTGCCGTCGGGTTCGGGCAGAATGGCTGAGGTCACGCCGATGGATGCGCCGACGGCGGGCGCTGGGAACGACGACGGAACAGCGCCGGAGCCGCCCCCGGCGAGAAGCGTGAGCGTGCTGGTTCCGGCCTTGACTTCGTAGATGGCGGGCTGGGCGGAGTTGGAACGCGTTTGAGGGTTGTAGGCTCCCACCCCATAAAAGAAGACATCGCCGGCAGCATCGGCGGAGAGGCCACGGATAATCTCGAAGCCGGCGCTCAACGCAGGAATGCCGCCGGCAGGCGCCGCTGTGCCCCCGCCGGCAATGGCGGACTCCGCGCCGGTGGCCAGGTCTATCCGGATGATCGAGTCCGACAGGCCGAAGCCGGCCCACGTCGAGACATACAGGTGGCCGGCGCCATCGAGCGCGAGCCAGCCGGGTTTCTCGGGGACTTGCGCAATGGTGGAGATGTTGCCGGTCGCGGCGGAGATTTCGCGGATGCTGCCATCGGCATGGTCGACGACGAATATATTGCCGACTGGATCCACAGCGAGACCCCAGGGCGCGTTCAGCTCGGCCTGCGCCGCGGGGCCGCCGTCGCCGGAGTAACCGGCGACACCAGTGCCGGCGATGGCGGTGACGACACCGGTGGAGGCGTTGATTTCGCGCACCTGGTTGCTTCCGATATCGGAAAAGATGATGTTTCCAGCCGCATCCACGTACATTCCAGGCGCACCGTTGATCGAAGCGGCAAGGGCGGGGCCACCGTTGCCGGGGTCACCCGTAGAGTCCAGATAGCAGCCGGCGCCGGTACCGGCGATGGTGGTGATGTCACGGTTGGCGTCGAGGCGGTAGATCTGCGAACAGCCGTCGATGACCAGGTCGTCCTCCGGGTCATAGCCGAGGCCGAAAATTGCCGGTGGGGACACGCTCGTGGAGGGCGCTCCCATGGGCTCGCCGCCGGCGAGGGTGGTGATGATGGGCTGCGAGACGGGGCCTGAGCCGGCGAGCGCGACGGATTGGGGCGAGTTGGGGGCGTTGTCGGCGACGGTGAGCACGCCGGCGCGCCGGCCGGGGGCGGTAGGGGTGAAGACGACGGAGATGACGCAGTTGGCGCCGGGAGCGAGGGTTGCAGGGCAGTTGTTGGTGGCGGAGAAGTCGCCGGAAGCTTGGATACCGGAGATTGCGAGCGAGGCAGAGCCGGTGTTGGCGAAGAAGATGGCTTGGGCAGGGCTCGAGACGCCTTCGGGCTGGTTGTAGAAGCTGAGCGCGGCGGGGGCAAAGGTGGCAATGGGACCCGCAGTTGCGGCGCCGCTGAGGGTGATCGTTTGCGGCGAGTTGGCGGCGCCGTCGCTGATGACCAAGCTACCGGCAGCGTTGCCCACATCCAGGGGGGAGAAGGAAACTGAAATAGTGCAGCTCACGCCGGCGGCAAGAGACGAGCCGCAGTCGTTGGTCTGGGTGAACGGGCCGGTGGCTGCGATGGAGTTGATCGCCAACGGCAGGCCGCCAAAGTTGGTGAGAATGATGGTCTGGGCGGCGCTGGCGCTGCCCTGCGGCTGGCTGGAGAATGAGAGCGACGAGGCTGAGACGCTGGCGGAGGCGTCGACGGCGCCGGTGCCGGATAGCGCGAACGACTGCGGAGCGGCAAGGGCGTTGCTGGTGACCGAGAGCGAGCCGGAGCGGGAACCGGCGGCGGCTGGAATGAACGTGACGTTGACCGCGCAGGTTGCGCCGGCGGTGAGGATCGAGCAGTCGTTGGTTTCGGCGAAGTCGCCGGAAGCGGCGATCGCAGTAATCGCGACCGGGGCGAGGCCGGGATTGGTGAGGGTGATGGACTGCGAGGCGCTGGGGCTGCCGATGAGCTGCGGGCCGAAGTCGAGACTGGCGGGATCGGCTTGAGGCGCGCCGACGGCATCAAGGATCTCGCGGACCCGGCCGGCGTCGCAGTCGGCGACGTAGAGGTTGCCTTGTGGGTCGAACGAGACGCCACACGGGCGAAGTTCGGCGTCGGCGGGCGGACCTCCGTCGCCCGTGACGCCGCCCTGGCCGTTGCCGGCGAGAGTTTCGATGACGCCGGTCGCGGCGATGACTTCGCGCACTTTGGCGTCGCCGAAATCGGCGATGTAGAGGTTGCCCGTGGGATCGATGGCGAGGCCCTCCGGCTGGGAAAGGCCGGCGCTGGTGGCCGGGCCGCCGTCGCCGTAACCGAAGATCG
>JAKAOE010000317.1 GCA_021823305.1 Acidobacteriota bacterium | reverse complement strand
GGCCCGACCCCCGCCCCCCGCCCCCACCGCGAACCGCACCGCTTCCGCCTTGGGCGCCGGTTCCGGTGCCGGTGCCGGCGGCGGCGCGGCGGCCGCCGGCGCGACCGCTGCCGGCGGTTCCCCGTGCACATGCCGGCGCACCTGTTCGGCGACGTCCTCCTCGACGGCGCTGGAATGTGTCTTGTGCTCGGTGTGGCCGAGGGCGGCCAGCGCGTCGAGAACGACGCGCGACTTCACCTCCAGCTCGCGGGCGAGATCGTTGATGCGAATCTTGGCCATGATGGTCGGCGGTTAGAGGTTCTTCTCCGGAGGCGGCTGGGTTCGCGGCGCGGCGGGCTCCGGCGCGCTGTCCTGTGACAGGCGGGCGGCGGCCTCGGCGCCGTCCTCGTCGGCTTCGGCTTGGGCCTCGGCGGAAGCCGATTCCGCCGCCGGCTCCAGCCCGTCGCGCGCCGGCAGTTCGGCTTCGTCCGCCGGCGGCGCCTCGAGCACGCCGCGCTCCAGTTCCGCCTCCAGCTCCTGGCCGGTGGCCTCGAGTTCGCCTTCCTCGGTGGCGGTCAACTCCGGGCCCGCCGCCGGCTCTCCGCCCGCCGCTTCGCCCGCCGGCGCCTCCAGCGCGCCGAAGAACTGGTTCACGGCGACGAAAATCTTGGCCACCGCCTTCGGCCCGATGCCGGGAATCTGCTGCAGTTGCTCCGGCGTCTGGCTGCCCAACTGCTCGATGCTGCCGATGCCGGCCTGGCTCAGCGCCGCCTGGATGCGCTCGCTCAGCCCGGTGAGCTGGCTCAGCGGTGTCTCTGCGGCTTCGCCTCCGCCCACCAGCGCCGCCATCTGCTCCTCCACCTCCCGCCGCTTCTCCTCTTCGCTCTTGATGTCAATTTTCCAGCCCAGGAGCTTGGCGGCCAGGCGGACGTTCTGTCCCTTCTTGCCGATGGCGAGCGAGAGCTGGGTGTCGTCCACCACCACCTCCAGGTGCCGCCCCTCGGCGCTCAGCACGCTCACCCGCGCGATCTTGGCCGGGCTCAGCGCGTTGGCGGCGAACTGCACCGGGTCCTCGCTGTACTCGATGATGTCGATCTTCTCGCCGCGCAGCTCGCGGATGATGCTCTGTACCCGCATGCCCTTCATGCCCACGCAGGCGCCGACGCAGTCCACGTCCTTGTCGCGCGAGAACACCGCGATCTTGGTGCGCTCGCCGGCTTCGCGCGCCACGCCCTTGATCACCACCGTGCCGTCGTAGATCTCCGGCACCTCGCCCTCGAACAGCTTCTGCACCAGCGCCGGATCGGCGCGCGACACCGCCACCTGCGGCCCCTTGGCCGCCTTCTCCACGCCGCGGATCACCACCCGCACGCGCTCGCCCGGGGCGAACGACTCCAGCCGCGACTGATCGCGGCGCCCGAGCAGCGCCTCCGTGTGGCCCAGCTCCACCACCACGTCCGGGCCCTCGTTGCGCTTCACCGTGACGTTGACCACCTCGCCGATGCGGCCCGCGTACTCGTTGTAGACGGTGTCGCGCTCGGCCTCGCGCACTTTCTGGAAGATGATCTGCTTCGCCATTTGCGCGGCGATGCGCCCCAGTCCCTCGGTGGACTTCTTGATCCGCACCTCGCCGCCCACCTCGGCCCGCGGGTCCAGCTTTTGCGCCGCGGCCAGCGAAATCTCCAGGTCCGGCGCCGCCACCGTCTCCACCACCTTCTTCACCGCGAAGACCGAGATCTCCCCGGTGTCCTTGTTCAGTACCGACTCCAGCTCCTCCTGGGTCTTGAGGTGCTTGCGCGTGGCCGCGAGGTAGGCGTCCTCGACCGCGCTCACCACCACCGCCGGGTCAATGCCCTTGTCGCGGCTCAACTGCTCGACTTGTTGGTACAGTAGGCTTGCCATAACGCTCCTGCTGTTCTCACCGGCCCGGGCGCTGCGGCCGCGGCCACAACGGCGCCAACCGGGCCTGCTCCACGTCCTCCCAGGCGATGAGGATGGGCGCGGCCGCCGCCTCCGGGCGCAGCCGCACGCCGCGCGCGTCCTGCCCCTCGAGAATGCCGGTAAAATTCCGGCTCCCCTGGTGCGGCGCGCGCGTCCGCACCGCCGTCCGCTGTCCCGCGAAACGATCAAAATCGGCCGCTTTGCGCAGCGGCCGGTCCAGCCCGGGCGAGGACACCTCCAGCGTGTAGGCCGCTTCCGGTGCCGCGTCGCCGGCGGGCCCGGTGCGCTCCCATTCGTCCAGGGCGGCGCTCAGCGCCCGGCTGGCGCGCTCGCACTCGGCCAGCCCGACGCCGCCGGGCTGGTCCACGCTAATGCGCAACAGTTGTCCCTTCCCCTGTCCCTTCATCTCCACCGATACCAATTCCAGGCCTTCGCCCGCCACCACGGACTCGATCCTGCCTTCGAGCGCGGGCGTGAGTTTCATCGTAAAATTCACCGCCAACAAAAAAGTGGGCTTGCGCCCACTGGTACCGCGCGACCCGCCCGCCCGGCCTTACCCGCGCCGGCGAGCGCCTTGCGTATTCCCATCATAGCGCAAACCGTCGCCCGTCGCCACCGGCGGCTTTCCTCTATGCTGGGACGAGATGCTCGCCCCTTGCGCCGTGCGCGAAGCCGACTCTGCTGGGCGCCGCTATCCCGAGCCCGCCCACCCCTACCGGGGCGAGTACCAGCGCGACCGCGACCGCGTGATCCACGCTCGCGCCTTTCGCCGCCTGGAAAACAAGACCCAGGTCTTCTCCCGCCGCTTCTCCGACCACTTCCGCACCCGGTTGACCCATACCCTCGAGGTCGCCCAAATCTCCCGCACCGTCGCCCGCGCCACCCGCCTGAACGCCGGCCTGGTGGAAGCGCTGGCGTTGGCCCACGATCTCGGCCACCCGCCCTTCGGCCACGCCGGCGAGCACGCCCTCGACCAGCTCATGCGCCGCCACGGCGGCCAGTTTGACCACAACCTGCAGGCGTTGCGCATCGTCGAGCACTTCGAGGTGCGCTATGCTGCCTTCCCCGGTTTGAATTTGACCTTCGAGGTGCGCGAGGGCCTGGTGAAACACTCGCGCGACTACGAGGAGGGCGGCCATCCTGAACTGGCCGAGTATCGCCTCAACCTGCGCCCGCCGCTCGAGGCGCAGATCATTGACCTCACCGACGAGATCGCCTACGGCGCCGCCGACCTGGACGACGGCATGGAGGCGCGGCTGCTCGACCTCGACGCCGCCGCTGCCGCGGTGCCGCTGCTCGCCCGCCTGCTCGGGCAGGTCGATGCCGCCTTCGGCGCGCTGCCGCCCAAGCTGCGCTTCAACGAAATGCTGAAGCGCCTGCTCGACTACCTGGTGACCGACTTGGTCGAGTCCTTGCGCCGCGCCATGGCCGGTCTGGACTCGGTCGAGGCGGTGCGGAACGCGCCCCGCCGCCTGGCGGCGTTTTCGCCCGAAGCCGAGGCCGGGCGGGCGCAGCTCAAGCGCTTCCTCTACGCCCACCTGTACCACCATCCCCGCCTGCTGGACGAAAACGCGCGCGCCGAGCGCGTGGTCGCCGAGGTGTTCACCGCGCTGCTCGAACGCCCCGAGCTGCTGCCGCCCGCCTACCGCGAGCAGGCCGCCGCGGCGGCGCCCACGCGCGTGATCTGCGATTATCT
>JAKAOE010000316.1 GCA_021823305.1 Acidobacteriota bacterium | reverse complement strand
AGATCAAGATCAACCCCAAGAGCTTCCTCGTCGTGCCGCTGCCGGCCGCGGAAGGCGACGCGGTGCGGGGCGAGTTCCTGGCCTGGAACCGGCGCTATGCCGACGCCGCGGCGCTGCTGCACGCCGTGCTGCAGCAGGACCCGGGCAACGCGCGCGCGCTGGCCAGCCTGGGCTTCATCGCTTACGAACAGCACCGCACCGCGGCGGCCACGCGCTGGTACCGTCAGGCCGCGGCGCGGGCGCCGGGCGATTTTCTCGACCAGTACTTCGCCGGCATGCTGCAGGCGCGGCAGCAGCCGTTGACTCCCGCCTCCGCCGCCGCGGCCGCCGCCGCCCTGCAAGCGGCGATCCGCGTCAACCCGGGCTTCGCGCCCACCTACGACGAGTTGGCGGTGCTCTACGCCCGGCAGCATCGGCGCCTCAGCCAAGCCGACCGTCTCGAGCTGCAGGCGATCTCGCTCGATCCCGCGAACTACGTCTACCGCGTCAACACCGCCAGCATCCTGGTGGCGCTGCACCGCGTCCCGGACGCCATCGCCGTGCTGCAGGCAGCTCTGCCGCGGGCCACCACCGCCGGGCAGCGCCAGGCCTGCGAGCAGCGCATCGCGCAGGCCCGTGACTACCTGCGCGAGCAGGCGCAGGAACAGCGGCAGGAAGCCCAGGAAAAGGCCTACCTGGCGCGCAACGAGGCGCAACCGGGTCTGCCCGGGGACGCCGGCCAGCCCGCGCCCGCGAGCCCGCCGGTGCTCGCCACCCGCACCGCCGGGACGAATCCGCCGCCGCCCTCCGCACCGCCGCCGCCGGCCGGGCCAAAACGGGTGTACTCCGGCGCCATCGCCGGCGCGCACTGCGGTGTGAGCGCCGCCCGCACCGGGCCCGCCGGGCGCGTTTCCCGCTCGCCATTTGCGATGAACGTGGATCTGACCGCCGGCGGCAAGACGATCACGCTGCATACCTCCAACTATCTGCAGGTGAACTTCGAGGCGATGAATTTCACCCCCCACGGCGTGCTCAATCCCTGCTCCGGGCTGCAGGGCATGCTGGCGACGATCATCACCGTCGGCGGCGAGATCACCATGATCGAGCTCAGCCGCTAGCCGCGCCGCCGTCGCGCCCTGCCGCGTGCGTCCAGGCGGTGGTCGAGCGGAAAGGTCAACACTTCGAGCACGCGCAGCTGCCCCGCGTCCGGGTGGCGTGGATTCAACAGCGTATTCCATGTGCAAGGCACCAGGACGGAAGGCACGCGCAACAGCGCCGAACTCGCCGCGGCCAGCCAGGCATCGCCCGCGGCGCGCGTCCGGTCGAGACCCACGCCCGGCACGACGCTGCACTCGGGCAGCGCCATCTCCGGCGGCGCCGCGATGCGCAGCAGCGTATAGCGTGGCGGCAGGCGGGTGTAACCCAACTCGAGATGCACCAGCCCTTCCAGCAGCGCGCCCGCCGGGCTTTCGGCGAGATACACGATGCGCCGGCCGCGATGGTGCCAGCGCCCGCCGGCCAGCAGGCCGCCCTCGCCGTTCAAGTCCGCGTGATTGCTGATGCGCCAAAGGAGCATGGGCGCCATTCTCCTGCCGGGGGCCCGCTTGTCAAGTTTCGGCGGAGTTGCCGCTGCGGAGTAGACGCTCAGGCGAACATGCCTTCGTCAATCTGAACGAGCATTTCCTCGACCATGCGCGCGCCCGGCTCCGTGGCCAGCAGCGTCATCGGCTTGCGCCCCTCGAAGCGCTCCTTGGGCGCCCGCGCCCACGCAAGAGCTGCCTGCCGCGTTCCGAGGACCACGCTGGCGCGCGCCAGCACGCGCGCGATGCGCAGGGCATGCTCCGATTCGGTCACGGAAAGCGGCTGGCGGCGGTTTTTGCGATGCATCCAGGTGCGCAGCGGCAACACCAGCGAAAACACTTCGCTACGTGTAAGTCCTTTATCTAAAAAGCGTTGCACTGTCGCAGCGGGCAGACCGGCTTGCACCCGCTGCTCCGCCTCGGCGTCGCTATTGACCGTCGCGCCCAGCCAATCCGCGGTCTCCTGAAGAAGCGGCACCATCGCCCTCGCAGCCGTCGCCATAAATGCAAGATGCCACACCTTATGCTGCAGATGCAAGGAACCTTTAGCGGCATTTCACCGCATTCTGCACAGCGTCCGACGCTCCTCTGTGACGCGGCGACGGATGGCGAGGGTATACAATATCCGCATTTTGCCAAAGAGGAGTCCCTCATGCTACGCCGCTGCCTGGTTCTAGCCGCCGCTTGCGCTGTGCTCCTGCCGCTTGCCGCCGCTGCCCAAGGCACGCCCGCCGATTATGCCCGCGCCAACACGCTGCCCAAGAAGTTCGCCGGCTTGGCGCTGAACATCCCTGGCCCCGCCAACTGGATCGCGCACACCGACCACTTCTGGTATCACAAGACCGTCCAAGGCGGCACCGCTTACGAGTGGGTGGACGCGGTGCATCTGGTCAAGCGGCCGGCCTTCAACCAGGTGCGCCTGGCGGCGGCGATCTCGGCCGCGGTGGGCAAAACCTACACGGCGCTGGACCTGCCCCTCCACGATCCCGTGCATGGCTATCATTACGGCCCGCGGCCGGGCACCGGCCTGCGTTTCGTGGACCAGGAAACCGCGATCCGTTTCGGCCTCAACGGCTCCTTCTGGCGCTGCGATCTCTCCAGCTACACCTGCGCCCGGGCGGGCAAGGTTCCGGTCCCGCGCTTCGGCTACTACGGTTATGGTCCACAGGCGCCGCCGTTCGATCCCGGCCTGACGCCGCCGCCCATGATGGACAACGACGTCGTGGACGGCGTCGAGCACCTGGTGCCCGACATTCCGGACCGCGAGGAGACCGCCTGGGCCTCGCCCTACGCCGCCAACGCCGCCGCCGCCCAGGCCATGGCGGCCCATCCGCCGGCGCCGCCGCACCGCCCGGGCGCGCCCACCTTCAAGCGCTCGCCCGACGGCCGCTGGGGCGCGATCATCGAAAACTTCAACGTCTTCCTGCGCCGGCCCGGATCGAAGCAGGCGGTCCCGCTGAGCTACGACGGCTCCGAGGGCAACTACTACTCCCTGCGCACGCTCGCCTGGTCGCCGAACTCGCGGTACCTGGTCGCCTACGCCACCACCCCCGGCTACCAGCGCCACATCCACTACGTCGAATCCTCGCCCGCCAACCAGGTGCAACCCATCGCCTTCATCGGCACGCTTTATCGCAAGCCCGGCGACGTGCTGCCCATCGCGCATCCGGCGCTGTTCGATATCGCCACCCGGCGCGAGATCGAGATCAGCCGCAAGCTCTTCCCCAACCCCTACGACATCACCCTGCCGAAGTGGTGGAAGGATAGCCGCGGCTTCACCTTCGAGTACAACCAGCGCGGCCATCAGGTGTACCGCGTCATCGCGGTGAACGCCAAAACCGGCCTGGCGCGCACCCTGATCAACGAAACCAGCAAAACCTTCATTGACTACCGCCCGCTCGTGCCCAACCCGACCGACACCGGCAAGCGTTTCCGCTACGACGTCAACGACGGCCGCGAGATCATCTGGGCCTCCGAGCGCGACGGCTGGGAGCACCTCTATCTCTACAACGGCATCACCGGCAAGGTGGAAAACAAGATCACCCGCGGCAACTGGCCGGTGCG
>JAKAOE010000315.1 GCA_021823305.1 Acidobacteriota bacterium | reverse complement strand
CTCGACGGTCGCGGGCTGGTCGAGTCCGAAGGTGGCGGCCTGGGCCGCCTGGCCGACCTGCTTGGCGCCGGTAATATCGCCGAGCGCATCGAGCAGGCTGGAGACGGTGGGGCCGTCGGCCTTGAAAGCATAGGGCTGCTCGAGCTGCCAATCACCACCCTGCCTGGCCAGCACCACGGGGGCCTTGCCGTTGGGGGTGATGGCGATGCGCGCCACTTGATCGGCGGTCACGGCGACCAGGGGTTTGGCGGCAGCGGCGGGCTTGGGCTTGGAGGGCCAGAACAGCACCACGCCCAGCGCGCCCAGCGCGACCACGGCAATGCTCATGCGCAACCAGATCTTCATAGCGCCCTCCGACGCCACCAGACGCCGACCGCGATCAGGATCACCAGCAGGGGGAGCGCGCCCAGCAGGATCAGGATGCCCCGCATCTGCGCGGCGCTGAGGTTAAGAGGCGCGCTGGTGGGGTTTTGCGGGCGGATGCTGATGAAGTTCTGCTGATGCGCCAGCCAATCCATGGTGTTGAGGAAGAGGTCGCGATTGCCCTGAAAGTCGATGATCGAGTTGGAGATGAAATCGGGGCTGCCGTAGACGACGAAGCGGGCGTCGGCGCTGTCGCCGACGTTCTGCAGGCCGCCGTTGGCGGCGACCGTAGGCAGGGTGCCGGCGACACCCAGGGTGAGCGGGCCGTGCTGGTCGGTGGCGGGGTTGACGCGCACCTGGTTGTTGGAAAAGCTGGTGGTGGCAAAGCTCTCGGGGGTGGTTTCGAGCAGCGGCGTGACGATGGCCTTGGAGTTGGGGAAGGCGCCGGGCTCGACCGTGCGCGCATAGGGGAACATGGTCGCGGTCTGGTCCATCTGCGCGGTGATGGGGTGATCGTCGTAATGGGCGACGATCGGCATGAGCTCGCTGGCGCCGAAGAGGCGGCCGATGCCGCTGGCGTCCACGACCACGTCGGGGGTGAGTTTGACGTCGAGGGTGCTGGAGAGATAGTCGATCAGCGGGCCGGTGGCCTCGACGTTGAGCAGGAAGAGAGCGCGGCCGCCGCCGTTGATGTAGTTGCTGATGGCGTCCACCTCAGGCTGGAGCATGGGGTGGGTGGGGCCGGCGACGACCAGCACGGCGCAGTCGGCGGGCACCTTGGGGGTTTGCGGCAGGACCAGCGTCTTGACGGTGAAGTTTTCCGACTGCAGCGCCGACTTGACCGAACTGTAGCCGTCGCGGCCGGTGTCGCTGGGATCGCGCTCGCCGTCGCCCTCGACGAAATACACCACCTTGCGCGCGCCCTTGAGCACGCGCACGATGGCGTTGGTGACGTCCTGCTCGGTCATGTTGCTGACGATCTGCTGATTGGCGCCGCTCTTGATCACGATTGAGCCGTAGGTGGTGATCTTGTATTTGCGCGCCTGGTCGGGATGGCGGTCGGGGTCCACGTACTCGACGTTGACCTCGTTCGACTCGCGCTGGTAGCGGGCGAAGAAGGGCTGCGCGGTAGCGAAATTGGCGGCGTGGTCGAAGTAGATGAAGGTGAGCGGCTGCTTGAGCTGGGAGACGATCTTGACCGACTCGGGGCTGAGGCTGTTGACGTGCGACTTGGTCAGGTCCCAGCTCTTGTCGTGGCGCGAGGCCAGGACATTGACTGCGACCAGCACGGCGACCACCACCAGCAGGTAGACGACGAGCGAGCCACGCTGCAGCAGGAAGTTGGGCTTGGCGCCCGGGCGGGGTTGGGGGTTGGAGGGTTCGCCGGCCATCGTTGCCTCCTATTCCGCCAGTTCCATGCGCCGGGCGGTGAGAAAGAGGCCGGCGACGATCAGGCTGAGGTAAAAAATCACGTCCTTGAGGTCGAGCACGCCTTGGGTGAAGTTCTGCAGGTGCGAGGTGACCGACATGTAGGAGATCAGGTGCGAGATGACGCCGTTACCGTAGGCGGTGACCCAGTCGGCGACCCAGAGCAGCAGGAACAAAACGAAGGTAATCACGCCGGCGACGATCTGGTTTCTGGTGAAGCTGGAGATGAGCAGGCCGATGGAGAGGAAGGCGGCGCCGAGCAGCGCCAGGCCGAGCAGGCTGACCGCGGCTTCGCGCAAGTCGGGCTGGCCGTAGTGGGCGATGATCGCGACGTAGAGGCAGGTGATGAGCAGCAGCACCAGCAACAGGCCGAAGGCGGCGAAGAACTTGCCCAGGATGATGTCGAGGCGGCGGATGGGCGAGGTCTTGAGCAGCTCCATGGTGCCGCCGCGGGTCTCCTCGGCGTAGAGGCGCATGGTGACCATGGGCAGCAGGAAGAGCAGGGTGATGCCGATGTCGAAGGTCAGCGGCTGCAACACCTGGGTATTGACGTTGAGGTTGCCGCCGCCGAACTCGCCGCCGCCCAGGCTCTGGAGGACGAAGACGGAGAGCATGCTGTAGAAGAAGAAGGCGCTGATGAAGGCAAACAGCGCCACCACGACGTAGGCGGCGGGGGTGATGAAGTAGGTCTTCCACTCCTTGCGCATTACCGCGAACATTCCGCTCATGCGTGTTCCTCCGGTTGGGCGGCGGGCAGCGCCTTGGGGTCGGCGCCGGGGAGGGCGCCGCCGGCGGCGGGCGCGGGGTTGAGCGCGCCGTTGCCGCCCTCCAGGCCGCTGTTGCCGGCGGTGAGCGAGAGGAAAATCTCCTCCAGGCTCAGCTCCAGCGGCCGCATCTCGACCAGTCCCCAACCGCTCTCGACCACGCGCTTGGCGACGGCCTCGCGCACCGCGGGGTTGGCCGCCTCCACCTGCCAGGCGCTGGCGTTGCTGTGCGGCAGGGGCGGCATGGGGGCGACCTTGAGCACGCCATCCAGCTTCTGCAGCGCCGGGCCGACGGCCTCGGCCGGGCCGCGCACCTGGAGCAGCAGGGTGTCGGTGCGTTTGAGGCGGTGGGTGAGGTTCTCGGGCGTGTCCACGGCGACCAGGGCGCCCTTGTTGATGATCACCACGCGGTCGCAGCTGGCGGCGGCCTCGGGCAGGATGTGGGTGCTGACGATGACGGTGTGGTGGCCGGCGAGCTCGCGGATGAGCTGGCGGGTTTCGAGGATCTGGCGCGGGTCGAGGCCGGCGGTGGGCTCGTCGAGGATGAGCAAGGGCGGATCGTGGAGGATGGCTTGGGCGATGCCGACGCGCTGGCGGTAACCCTTGGAGAGGTGGCCGATGACGCGATGGCGCACGTCGGCGAGCGCGGTTTTCTGGCAGGCGCGCTCGACCGCCTCCTTGCGCTGGCGGCCGCGCAGGCGACGCAGGCGGCCGACGAAGTGGAGGTACTCGTTGACCGTCAGCTCGGGGTAGACGGGCGGCATCTCGGGCAGGTAGCCGATGCGGCGCTTGGCCTCGAGGGCGTTGGTGCGGACCGTCAGGCCGTCCACCTTGACCTCACCCGCCGAGGGCGGCAGGTAGCCGGTGATCAGGCGCATGGTGGTGGTTTTGCCCGCCCCGTTGGGGCCCAGGAACCCCACCACTTCCCCGGCGCTGGCGGTGAAGCTGATGTCCTTGAGCGCCTGGAACGGACCGTAGTTTTTGCTCAAATGGCTGACTTCGAGCACGCGGAATCGCCTCCGGGAACCCAGTATAGACGAAAGCGCCGGGGCGGTGGTTTCAGACGGTCAC
>JAKAOE010000314.1 GCA_021823305.1 Acidobacteriota bacterium | reverse complement strand
GAGAACTCCACGTCGGCGGTGAAGGTGCGGGCCAGCGCCACCGCCTGGGCGGCCTCGCGCAGCGCCTGCTCGCGCGTCTTGCGCAGCTTGTGCTCGAGGTGGATGTCGCTGGTGGCGACGAAGACGTGCAACCGCGGCCGCGCCGCGGCCTCCAGCGCCGCCGCCGCGCGCCGCACGTCCCCCTCGAGCGCGCGGGCGAGCGCCGCCACGCGCGCGCCGCGGCATTGGCGCGCCACCGCCGCGACCCCGGCGAAGTCGCTCTCGGAAGCCACCGGGAAGCCGGCCTCGATCACATCCACGCCGAGCGCCTCCAATTGGCGCGCCATGCGCAGCTTCGCCTCCGGCGGCAGGCTGAAGCCGGGGGCCTGCTCTCCATCGCGCAACGTCGTGTCGAAGATGACCACGGATTCGGGCATGGAGGCAGACTAGCCGCCGGCGCCGCGCGCTGTCCAATTTATAATGTTTTTGCCGTTATTAATCGCTATCATAATCGTGTGAACCTGGCCGACCTCGAAACGCTGCTCGCGGTGGCGCGCGAGCGCAGTTTCTCCCGCGCCGCCGAGAGGCTGCGCCGCACCCAGCCCGCGGTTTCGCTGGCCATCCGGCGGCTGGAGGCGGCCTGCGGCGAGCGCCTGCTCGACCGCGGCCAGCCGCCGCGCCTGACCCCGGCGGGCGAGGCGGTGGCGCGGCGCACCGAGCGCATGCTGTGGCACCGCGGCCGCATGGCGCAGGAGCTGGCCGAGCTGCGCGGCCTGCAGCGCGGGCTGGTGGCGGTGGGCGCGAACGAGAGCACCGCGCTGTGGCTGCTGCCGCTGATCGAGGCTTTCCACGCCCGCCATCCGCGCATCAAGCTCGAGGTGCGGCGCAGCCTCTCGCGCAACATACCCGCCGAGGTGCTGGCCGGCGACCTCGACCTGGGGGTGGTGGCCTACGATCCGGGCGAGCCCGCGCTGGACGCCGCCATCGTCTACCAGGACCGCCTCGCCTTCGTGGTGCCGCCGACGCACCCGCTCGCCGCCGCGCGCCGCCCGATCGCGCTGCGCCGGCTGGCGACCGAGCGCTTCATCGCCCACAACGTCGAGTCGCCCTACCGCGACCTCACCGTGGGCGCGTTCCGCCGGCTGCAGGTGCCGCTTAACATCACGCTTGAGCTGCCGACCATCGAGAGCATCAAGCAACTGGTCGCCCGCGGTCTGGGCGTCGCCTTCGTGCCGCGCGTCTCCGCCCGGCGCGAGCTCGAGACCGGCGCGCTGTGCGAAGTGGCGATCCGCGACTTCAAGGTGCAGCGCCCGCTGCGCCTGCTGGCGCCCCGCCACGGCGCGCTCTCCCACGCCGCCGCTGCCTTCCGCGCGCTCGCGCTGGAGCGAACCCCGGCCTAAGTCTCCTCTCGCGGCCCGCGCGAGCGGCTATAATGAGAGCAGCCGCTTCCGCGGACCCTCGCACAGCTCATGATCCAACTGGCCGATGCCGCCAAGCATTTCGGCGGCCGCACCCTCTTTCAGAACGCCGACCTGCTCATTCCCGACCGCGCGCGGCTCGGCCTGGTGGGCAAGAACGGCAGCGGCAAGACCACGCTGCTGCGCATCCTGGCCGGGCAGGAGACGCTGGATGAGGGCAAGGTGGTGCAGTCGAAGGACCTGACGGTCGGCTATTTGCCGCAGGAGGGGCTGCAGTTCGCCGGTCGCACGCTGCTGGAGGAGTGCCGCTCGGTGTTCGCCGGGCTGATGGAGGTGGAGCGGGAACTGCTCGCCATCGAAGGCCAGCTCGAGCACACCGACGACCTGAGCCTGTTCGAGCGTTACGCCGAGCTGCAGCACCAGTTCCAAGTGGGCGGCGGGCCCTCGCTCGAAGCGCGCATCGCTACCATTCTCGCCGGCCTCGCCTTCACCGCCGACGACCAGCAGCGCCCCTGCGAGGACTTCAGCGGCGGCTGGCAGATGCGGATCGCGCTCGCCAAGCTGCTGCTGATGGAGCCGCAGGTGCTGCTGCTGGACGAGCCCACCAACCACCTCGACCTCGAAACCCGCAACTGGCTGGAGGATTACCTCGGCCGCTATCCCCACGCCTGCCTGCTGGTTTCCCACGATCGCTACTTCCTCGACGCCGTGGTGGAGCGCATCGTGGACGTCGCCCAAGGCAAGGTCACCGTCTACACCGGCAACTACACTAGCTTCCTGCGCCAAAAGGAGGAGCGGCTGGCGCAGGTCCGCGCCGCCTACGCCAACCAGAAGGAGCGGCGCGAGCAGCTCGAGGTTTTCATCAACCGCTTCCGCTATACCGCGACCAAGGCGGCGCAGGTGCAGAGCCGGATCAAGGAGCTCGAGCGCATGCCTGAGATCGAGATCCCGCCCGACGAGGAGACGATCCACTTCTCCTTTCCCCAGCCCAAGCCCAGCGGCCGGCGCGTGCTCGAGCTGCGCCGGCTGAGCAAGAGCTACGGCGCCAAGCACGTTTTCGAGAATCTCGACCTGGTGCTCGAGCGCGGCGACCGGATCGGCCTCATCGGCCAGAACGGCGCCGGCAAGAGCACGCTGCTGCGGCTGCTCGCCGGGGCGGAGCCGTTCGGCGGCGGCGAGCGCATCGTCGGCCACCAGGTGACGCTCGACTTTTTCGCCCAGGACCAGTACAAGGTGCTGGACCCGGAGCGCCGCATCCTGGACGACCTCACCGACGTCAGCCCGGCGCTGATGGTGCCGCAGTTGCGCAACCTGCTGGGTAGCTTCCTTTTCCACGGCGACGACGTGTACAAGCGCATCGGCGTGCTGAGCGGCGGCGAGCGCAACCGCTACGCCCTGGCCCGCATGCTGCTGCAGCCCTCCAACTGCCTGCTGCTGGACGAGCCCACCAACCACCTCGACCTGCAGGCCAAGGAGGTGCTGCTTGAGGCGCTGCAGAAGTACACCGGCACGGTGATCTTCGTCTCCCACGACCGCGCCTTCATCGACGGCCTGGCCACCAAGATCGTCCACGTCACGCCGCGCGAGACCGGCGGCGGGGTGGAGGTCTATCCGGGCAACTACGAGGAGTACCGCTACCATCTGGAGCAGGCCGAGCGGGCCGCCGCGCGTCCCGCCGAAGCCGCCGCGCCCGCCGCGGCGGCGGCGGCGCCCTCGGCGCTACCGGAGGGCGGGAAGAAGAAGCGGGTCAACCCGCAGCGCGAGCAGGCGCTGAAGAACCAGATCGCCACGCTGGAGGCCATGATCGCGACGCTGGAGGGGGAGATACGCGACAGCGAGGCGGCGATGGCGGACCAGCGGACGTTCCGCGACGGGGCCAGCGCGCAGGCGGCGATGGCGCGCTACCAGGAGCAGCTCGAACGCCGTGCCGCGCTGCTGGCGGAGTGGGAGACGAAGCAGCTGGCGGCCGGCGGCTGAGAGGCTCAGGCGGCGCGGCGGGAGGGCGAGGGCCGCTGCGAGGCGCCTTTGCGCGTGGTCTTACCGGCGGGCTTGCCGCGCTTGGCGCTGCGGGCGGTGACGCGTCCGGAGGCGCTGCCGCCGGCCTGGCGCGGGGGCGCGGCGCGTTTGCGGGCGGCGGGGCGCGCCCGCGGGGGCGCTGCGAGGGGCCGCTGTTCCGGCGGCAGCGGTTGCATCGCCATCATCCGAGGCGGCCGGCCGGTTTCGGCCGGGGCGAGATCGGAA
>JAKAOE010000313.1 GCA_021823305.1 Acidobacteriota bacterium | reverse complement strand
GGTTCTTGTGGGCGGTGCCGTCGGCGTAGTAATAGTAATTCGTCTGACCCAGCACATGGGGTTCGAGCCGCCAGTAGTCGCGCAAGTGGAGGCCCACAGCGTAGCCCACCGGCCAATCGTAATATTGGCCGCCAATGGGGTTGTGCAGCGGGCGGCCCTGGACGTGGCATTGAATGCAGGTGTTGTTCGCGTCCACGTAGTCGAGCCGCGCCGGGTTGACGATGTTTTCCGCGGTGGGGTGCTCGACGTGCTCGCTGCCCGGGCCATGGCAGCGCTCGCAGCCCACGTTCCACTCGGCGACCTTTTCGACGCCTTCGGTTTGGTAGGCGCGAACGCTGAGGCCGACTGAGTGGCAGCCGTCGCACAGCGGGAGGGTGGGCCGCTGCGCATCGGTTGGGGGATAGTGCGGCTCCCACCAGTCGTCGCCTTTGACCACCAGATACGGGAGCCACTTGTGCTCGCCGATGTCCCACTTGGCGGGCAGGGGATAGTAGAGGTTGCCGATCTTGGTGAAGTAATTTTGCTTCCAGATGCTTCCGTAAACGAAAGCGATCTGCTTTTTGGTGAAGTTGACGAAGGCGGGCGGGTGGGAGAAGTCGGCCAGGATCGCATGCGGATGCTTGCGCGGGTTGCGGACGACATTGGCCATGGGAGTTTTCTTCCACCGCGCGTAGATGCCGGCATGGCAGCGTGCGCAGGCTTGGGAGCCGACGTAGTGCGCGGTGGTGGCGACCGTCTTGGCCGCAGCCTCGCCGGCGGCGGCCTTCAGACTGCGCACATAAAGCACGAGTTGCCATGCGTGGATGGCGGATTCTTGCGGTTGACGCCAACCGGGCATTCCAGTCAAGGGCACGCCGTGCTCGATCACGTAGTACAGCTCGCCGTCGGTGAGGCGCTGCACGCGCGCCTGCCGCAGATCGGGGACGCGCGGGTATAGGTGCCGCCCCATGGGCGTCCGCCCGCTGCCATCGCTCCCGTGGCATGCCGAGCAATTGGTGAGGAATTCGCTCCGGCCAGTTGCCAGATACTGTGCTGTCGGCTGGAGAGGGTTCTTCCGCTGCCGGTCGTATTCCGGAATCGCGAGGGTTAGGGCAACGCCGGCAAATTCCGCTTCAACCCGGGTCGGGCCATGGTTGGTATGAAAAGCGCGCCACAACCAGCCCGCGGCCCCCAGCCCCACGAGGGCGATGACCGCGGCCAGCGAAAGCGCGATGATTTTCCAAATTCGCATGTGCGTTTGCACGGCCGATTGCCATTAGCGCTCAAAACGGCTTAAGGCAAGCTGAATGGCCGATACTACAGCAGGCGGGTGCGGCCTTCGGATTCCAGCTGTTCGACGAGCTTGCCGACTTTTTGGGACTTGGCGCGAGGGACGATGAGGAGGGCGTCGGGGGTTTCGACCACCACCAGGTCGGTCACGCCGATCAGGGCGACGGTTTTGCCTTCGACCTGGACGAAGTTGTTGGAGGACTCAAGCTCGACGACCGGGCCGCCCTGGGAGACGGTGCCACCGTTGGGGGCGAGCTGGTCGTAGAGGGCGCCCCAACTGCCGACGTCGTTCCAGCCGAGGTTGGGGGCGGGGACGCAGACGATGCTGCGGCTGCGCTCCATCACGGCGTAGTCAATCGAGATGTTCTCGCACTCCTGGTACCAGCGGTCGAGCACGGCGGCGAGCTTGGAGCGGGGCGCCTCGGCGATGCGGCGCAGGATCTCGGCGCTGGCGGGGAGGAACTCGGCCAGCGCCTCGAGCACGCTTGAGGTGCGCCAGATGAACATGCCGGCGTTCCAGAAGTAGTGGCCGTCCTCGACGAACTCCTTGGCCTGGGCGAGGCTGGGTTTTTCGGTGAAGCGGCGGACGCGCAGCGCCTGCGCCTTGGAGCGGGGATCATGGACCACTTCGATATAGCCGTAGCCGGTTTCGGGGCGCGTAGGGACGATGCCCAGCACCACGAGTTTGCCGGGCTTCTGCGCTTCCTTGACGGCGAGGCGGACGCAGTCCACGAAGACGTCGTTGCGGGCGATGAAGGCGTCGGAGGGAAAGACGCCCATGTTGACGTCGCCGCGGGCGCGCAGGATCAGCTCGGCGCCCAAGCCGATGGCGGGGGCGGTGTTGCGGCCGATGGGCTCGGCGATGATCTGGGCGGGCGGGACCTGCGGCGCCAAGCGCAAGACGGCGGGCCGGAGCTCGCGGTTGGTCATGATCCAGATGTCTTCGGGCGAGGCGAGAAGGGGGCGCAGGCGCTCTAATGTCAACTCCAACATGCTGCGCTCGCCCAAAATCGGCAATACTTGCTTGGCGGCGGCGCGACGGCTGCGCGGCCAGAAGCGGGTGCCCCGCCCTCCGGCCAGGATCAGGGCGCAAAAGCCAGCGGGCTTGGAAGATGCGGGCACGCTTGGCAGAATATCAGCAATCGCCGGTTTCTCTTCAGTTTTTCCCCTTAGCGATGAGCGACACCCACAGTTCCGAAACCCCTTCGCAACCCAAGGCTTACGCGCGGGCGCGGCTGCGGCTGAGCCTGCTGAGCGGGGCGATGGACTTGGCGATATTGGTTCTGCTGCTGACGAGCGGAGCGAGCGTGGCGCTGGCGCGCTGGAGCCGCGCCATCTGGCGCCCGTGGCCGCTGCAAACCCTGCTTTATCTGTTAGTTCTGGGTGCGGCGATGACGCTGCTGGGGCTGCCATGGGACTGGCTGAAGCGGCGGGTGGAGATTCGGTTCGGGTTGAACCGGCAGGGCCTGGGATCGTGGTGGGGCGACCAGGCGAAAGGCCTGGCGCTGAGCGCGGTGCTGATGGGGGCGGCGGTGGAGCTGGTTTACTGGCTGCTACACGCCTCGCCCGGGCATTGGTGGCTGTGGGCATGGGCGGCGTTCGCGCTGTTCATGGTGGTGATGGCGCAACTCGGACCGGTGGTGCTGCTGCCGATCTTCTTCAAAATGAGGCCGATGACGGAAGAGAACGAGCGCGACGCGGCGGTGGTGCGGCGGCTGCTGGCGGCGTACGCGCGACAGAAGGAGAGCAACCCGAAGCTGCCACGGCTGCACGGCATTTTCGAGTGGAAGCTGGGTGAGAAGAGCGCCAAGGCGAACGCGGCGCTGACCGGGCTGGGCCAGACGCGGCGGGTGATCATCAGCGACACGCTGCTGGAGGCGTCCACGCCGGAGGAGATCGAGGCGGTGTTCCTGCACGAGCTGGGGCACCACGTGCATGCCGACATCTGGCAGGGGCTGGCGTTCCAGTCGGGGCTGAGCCTGTTCGGGTTCTGGCTGGCGGCGACGGCGCTGACGGCGCTGGGGCCGCGGCTGGGGCTGAGCGGGATCGCCGACATCGCCGGGCTGCCGCTGTTGGCGCTGGTGTTCAGCCTGCTGGGGCTGGTGTTGCTGCCGGCGGCGAACGGCTTCACGCGGAGGATGGAACGGCGGGCGGACGATTATTCGTTCGCGGCGCTGGGGACGGCGGAGCCGCTGATCGCGGGGCTGGAGAAGCTGGCGGAGAAGAACCTGGCGGAGCGCGAGCCGGCGCGGTGGAAGGAGTTTCTACTCTACAGCCATCCTTCGATCGCCACCCGGGTGCGGCGCGGGCGGGAGTGGGAGCGACGGCAGAGCGGCGCGGTCAGCGTCGGATAGGAAACCGCAGGCAAAGGAGTTGCGGGCGA
>JAKAOE010000312.1 GCA_021823305.1 Acidobacteriota bacterium | reverse complement strand
CAAGGGCGCGACGGACCGCGGGGGGGCTGACGGCGCGCGGGTTCGGGTTCGCGATCGTAGTGAGCCGCTTCAATCAATATTTGACGCAGCAACTGCTAGCCGGAGCGCTGGACGGGCTGGAGCGGCTGGGGGCGGAAGCGAAGCGGATCGAGGTGGTGGAGGTGCCGGGAGCCTTTGAGATTCCGGCGGCGGCGCGGAAACTGGCGGCCTCGGGGCGGTTCGACGCCGTCATCTGCCTGGGACTGATCCTGCGGGGCGAGACGCCGCACTTCGACGCCATCAGCCGGGAGGTGGCGCGGGGGGTGGGGCAATCGGCGCTGGAGACGGGCGTGCCGCACGCCTTCGGGGTGCTCACCTGCGACACACTGGAGCAGGCGGTGCAGCGCGCCGGACTCAAGTTCGGCAACAAGGGGTGGGATGCGGCGCTGGCGGCGGCGGAGATGGCCAATCTGTTCGCGGCGCTGGAGAAGGCGTTCCCGATACCTTAGGCTTGCGCTATACTTGGTTCAACGGTTCGCGCCGGATCGCGCATCCGCGAAAGTTCCTTCGAACCTGGCGCCGGCGGCCTAACCCGCGCCGACCGGCCTCGCGCGCAATCCCCACGACCTGAGTGTCAAACACGTGCAGCCGACGGGCAGTCCCGTTTGGAGGTAATCGTTGGCAACGACAAATGTGCCCACAGCGGCGGCCAACGGCCACTTGGCCGAAGCCCCGCGCCGGATTCTGGTAGCGGTGGACGACCTGTTCTTCCTGGCGAAGATCCAGGAGACGGCGCGGCAGCTCAAGGTGCCGATCCAGTTGGCGAAATCGGACAAGGAACTGCTGGAGAAGGCGGAGGCGCCGGCGCCGGCGCTGATCATCCTCGACCTGAACAGCGCCGCGCTGAAACCGATCCCGACCATCACCAAGATCCGGCAAAAGCCGGAGCTGAAGAAGACGCCGGTGATCGGCTTCCTGAGCCATCTGCAGGCCGATCTCAAACTGAAGGCGCAGGAAGCGGGCTGCAATCTGGTGATGCCGCGCTCGGCGTTTTCGATGAACCTGCCCGGCCTGCTGCGCCGCCACGGATTGCCGGAGACGGTGTCGTGAGGCGGTAATGCCAGCCTCCGGCTCCAGGCGGATTAGCGCGGCGCTGGGGCGCGCAGCGCGGCACTTCGCGCGGCGCGCGGGGCATGCGTTCGCGGGGCTGGGGCTGCGGATGGCGGCGGTGCTGTACTCGGTGTTCGCGCTGGCGTTCGGGGCGGAAGGGTGGAGGAGCTGGCGCGCCGACCACCGGCAGGTGGAGCTGGCGCACCACGCGGTGAACCTGACGCAGGCACGGCCGCGGACGGAGATCGAACTGGGGCTGGCGCTGCTGTTCGCTTATTTCGCCTTGAGCAGTTGGATGCGCGCGCTGCGGCATATTTGACAGGACGCATGGGCAAGCCGAACAAGCCGGTGTACACGCCCGCCGACCTGGCGGGGTTCGACCCGGCGGCGGCGCTGGGCGAGCCGGGCCAGTATCCGTTCACGCGCGGCGTGCGGGCGGACATGTACCGCGGGCGGCTGTGGACGATGCGGCAGTACGCCGGCTTCGCCGACGCGGAGGAGTCGAACCGGCGCTACCGGTACCTGCTGAGCCAGGGGACGACGGGACTGTCGGTGGCGTTCGACCTGCCGACGCAGATCGGGCTGGACAGCGACGCGCCGATGGCGCGCGGCGAAGTGGGGCGCGTGGGGGTGGCGATCGCGTCGCTGGAGGACATGGAGCGGCTGTTCGACGGGATCGCGCTGGAGCGGGTTTCGACCTCGATGACGATCAACGCCACGGCGGCGACGCTGCTGGCGCTCTACGTGACGGCGGCGAAGCGGCAGGGCGGCGATGCGCGCAAGCTGCAAGGCACGGTGCAGAACGACATCCTCAAGGAGTACATCGCGCGGGGGACGTATATCTATCCGGTGCGGCCGGCGCTGCGGCTGGTGACCGATATTTTCGAATACGCCGCGCGCGAGCTGCCGGAGTGGAACACGATCTCGATCTCGGGCTACCACATCCGCGAGGCGGGGTGCACGGCGGCGCAGGAGATCGCCTTCACGCTGGGCAACGGCGGCGCCTACGTGCAGGCGGCGCTGGAGCGCGGGCTGGTGCTGGAGCGGTTCGCGCCGCGGCTGTCGTTTTTCTTCAACGCGCACAACAACCTATTCGAGGAAGTGGCGAAGTTCCGCGCGGCGCGGCGCATCTGGGCGCGGCGGATGCGGGAACGGTTCGGGGCGAAGGACGACCGGAGCTGCATGCTGCGCTTCCATACGCAGACGGCGGGCTCGACGCTGACCGCGCAGCAGCCGCAGGTGAACGTGGTGCGGACCGCCTACCAGGCGCTGGCGGGGGTGCTGGGCGGGACGCAGTCGCTGCACACCAACGCCTACGACGAAGCGCTGGGGCTGCCGACGGCGGAGGCGGCGCGGCTGGCGCTGCGCACGCAGCAGGTGCTGGCGTACGAGAGCGGGGCGGCGGAGGTGGTGGACCCGCTGGCGGGGTCGTATTACGTGGAGTCGCTGACCAACCAGCTCGAGCAGGAGGCGGAGGCGTACCTGGCGAAGATCGAGGGCTGGGGCGGGCCGCTGGGGGGGATGCTGCAGGCGATCGAGAGCGGGTACGTGCAACGCGAAATTCAGGCGGCGGCGTATGCACAGCAGCAGGCGCTGGAGACGGGCGAGGCGGTAGTGGTGGGGGTGAACAAGTTCCAGGAAGAGGAAACCACGCCCACGCCGGTGCTGCGCATTCCGGAAGAGCTGGAACGGCGGCAGGTCGAACGCCTGCAGGCGCTACGGCGGCGGCGCGACGCGGGACGGGCGCAGGCGGCGCTGCAGAAGGTGGGCGCGACGGCGGCGACGGCGGAGAACCTGATGCCGGCGCTGCTGGAGGCGGTCGAGGCGTACTGCACGGTGGGCGAGATCGCGGACGCGCTGCGGGCGGTGTTCGGGGAGCACCGGGAAGCGGTGGTGGTGTAGGCGGCCGGGGCGGGATCAGCGATAGATCTCGCGCCGATGGCCGAGGCGGAGGACCAGCACGATCAGGCGGTCATCCTCGATTTTGCAGATCAGGCGATAGTCGCCGACGCGATATCTCCAGAAATCACCGAGTCGCGAGCCGTGCAGGGGCTCCCCGGCGCCGCGCGGATCGTCGAGCTTGGCGACTCGTTCGCGCAAGAACCTGAGGATTCCCGCCCTGTGCTGAGCGTCGAGCTTTCCGAGATCCCGGTCCGCGGACTCGGACAACTCAACGCCGTACGGCATGGCGCTTCAGGGCGTCGTTGAGCGGGATCGTGCGCTCCTCGCCGCGGCGAATCCGCTCCCAAGTCTCTTCCGCGAGGTAGATATCCTCGAGGTTATCCAGGTGTTCGAGAATGGCTTCCCGCGCGTAAAAGGTCTTGGTGCGCCCGGTGCGCCGGGCAAGCCGCTCCAGCCTCTGTTCGATGGCGGGTGGAAGACGAATGGCCAGCATGCGTATACAAGTATAGCAGGACGATTGGTCGGGCTGTAGCCGCGCTTTGATCTCGGGCAACGGACGCCCGCTGGCGCTCAGGGCGGCAGCGATTGAACGCGGGTGCCCACCGCGGCTCCGCCGCGGGACCCGCTCCTACGGACGGGCGGGGCTGCGGGGGGGCCCTTCGCCC
>JAKAOE010000311.1 GCA_021823305.1 Acidobacteriota bacterium | reverse complement strand
CGTCGAAGGTCGCTTGCGTCCCCTCAATGCGCGACGAAAGCACGGCTTCCTGGGTGGTGAGGGACGAAAGCAAGATCCCGGGGTTTTGGAGTCCGGAAAGCACGCCGTCATAGCGGGCGAGGGCGCGGTTCGCCGGCCCGATGTGCGGAATAAGGGCTTGCCAATCAATGGCTTGAATTGGAAGCGGGCTGGGAAGCGCTGGTTGCATCAGGCCCAGTTTTAGCAAAATCGCTTATCGAAAGCAAATGGCGATACGCTTTATGCAATGGCGCTTGCCCCCGCTGGGCTTTATGCAAGCTTGCGGCTAAGCATCGCGCAGGAGGGCGAGGAGGGCTTCGCCGTAGAGGGCGACTTTGCGGTCGCCGAAACCGCTGACTTGGCGGAGCTCGGCCAAGTCGCGCGGAAGAGCGAGGCAGAGGGCCTGGAGCGACGTGTCGTGGAGCACGACGTAGGCGGGCACGCCGGCTTGACGGGCGGTCTGCAGGCGCCAGGCTTTGAGGCGCTCAAACAGGGCGGCGTCGGGCTCGCCGCGGGCGGGCAGGAGGAGGGCGGACGAACTGCGGCGGTCACGGCGAGTGGGGACCGGCGCAGGTGCGCCGGCGCCGGTTGACCACCAGGCGGGCTGGAAGCCGCAGACGTCGCAGGCGCCGCAGCGCTCGAGCTTCCAACGCTCGCCGAAGTGCTCGCACACCTGGCGGTGGCGGCAGGCGGAGGCTTCGACGAAAGCGCGGATCTCGCGGTAGCGCTGCCAGGCGCGATCGCTCTCGGCCGGGTCTTCGATCTGCTGGATGAAGTGGGCGAGCAGGCCGACGTCGCGCTTTTGCCAGAGCAGGGCGCAGTCGGCGGGCTCGCCGTCGCGGCCGGCGCGGCCGGCCTCCTGGTAGTACTGCTCGAGCGACTTGGGCAGCGCCAAGTGAATGACGGCGCGGACGTTGGCCTTGTTGATGCCGAGACCGAAGGCAAGCGTGCCAACCAGGACCGGGACCTCGTTCAGCATCCAGCGTTCCTGGTTGCGGCGGCGTTCGCCGGCCTCCATTTTGCCGTGGTAGGCGAGCGCCAGGACGCCGCGCGCCGCGAGTTGCGCCACCGTCTGCTCGACGCGGGCGATGGTGGGGGCGTAGACGATGAGGTTGCCGGCTAGTTCGGCGCAGGCGCGCGCGGCGTGGACCAGGTGTTCCAGCTGGCGCGCGGCGGGGGTCTCGTGGGCGACATAGCGGAGGTTCGAGCGGTGAAAGCTGGCGATGAACTTCGCCGGCTGGCGGAGCTGAAGCTGTTCCAGGATGTCGTGGCGGACGCGACGGGTGGCGCTGGCGGTGAAGGCGGCGATGGGGACGCCGGGCAGGCGCTGGCGCAACGCGCTCAACTGGCGGTACTCGGGGCGGAACTCGTGGCCCCATTCGGAGATGCAGTGCGCTTCGTCAATGGCGAAGAAGGAGATCGGCAGGCGGCCGAGCCAGTCCCAGGTGTCGGGGCGGGCGAGGCGCTCGGGCGAGAGGTAGAGCAGGCGGAGTTCGCCTTGCGCGGCTTGGCGCAGCACCTGGCGCTGCTCCGCGGGCGGAAGCGTGCTGTTGAGGCGCGCGGCGGGAATGCCCATTTGCTCAAGTTGCGCCACCTGATCCTGCATGAGGGCGATCAGCGGCGACACCACGATCGCGGTGCGGCCGGGCTGTATGGCGGCGGGGAGTTGGTAACACAGCGATTTGCCGCCGCCGGTGGGCATCACGACGCAGGCGTCGCGGCCGGCCATCAGGCTGGCGATGATTTCGGCCTGGAGCGGGCGGAAGACGTCGTAGCCCCAGTAGCGGCGGAGGGCGGAGGCCAAGTCCGACGGCGGCGTGGTTGCGTTTTGCGGGCGCCCGTTCATGACCGCGGCGCCTGCCAGCGATATATGCAGGTCCAGTAGGACGTGGCGACGGGCTCGAAGCCGCCGGCCTCCTCCCAGACGCGGCGCAGCTCGCCGACGTAGAGGACGTAGGCAGGGCGGGGCGCGGCCTGGAGCGATGCGCGGACGCGGGCGGCCATGCGGCGCAGCATGGGCTCGCGAAAGGGCTCGCAGAAGTAGAAGACCGTGGGGACGGCAGGCATCTCCCAGGCGGCAGCGTCGGCCCACACGCATTCGATCGCGCGGCAGTGCTGGCGCGGGTTGCGGTAACGGGCCAGATTGGCGAGGGCGGACTGGTAGAGCTCGCGGCCGTGCTCGATGCCGACAATGCGCTGGAACGGATAGTCGGAGGCCAGCATCAGGGCGCGGCCCTGCCCGGAGCCGAAGTCCAGGAAGGTGAAGGAACTGAGATCGCAGTCGAGGCCGGCCATGAGGTTGGCGAAGTCCACCGTGTCAATCGGCTCGTGGCCGTTGCCCAGCGTGGCATCGCCTTTATGCTCGCTGGCGCGGCTGAGCGAGACGGTGTCGGTGCCGAACTCGAGATCGAAGGCGTGGGGACGCGGCGCGCGGAAGCCGTGGCGGAGGCGATAGCGCGCCAGAGCGAGGCCGACCCGCAACGTGCGCCAGGGGCCGCGATAGCCGAGCGAGCGGCGCATGCGGGCGTAGAGCGTGGGCGGTGGGGGAGTGGGAGTCATCCGTGAGCCAAAACTCTACAATAGTAGTAAAATAACGCGGAACGTCGGCGGGCGGGAAAGACATAGGCTTGCCGCAAGGGCTGAAAGTCGCGACACCACCTACGTTTGTCGAATGAATTCCCGTCGGCGTACATGTCTATCCAGGGGTCGCCCTGGGCCAGACACCAGTTGATCAGCTCGTAGAAAAGCAATAGGCCCGGACCGCAGCGGGAGAAGGCGGGGTCATGGCTGACCAGCATGGACTTGTAGCCGGGGCCGTAGCGAAAGCCGAAGCCGGCGGCGGCAAGTTGGCCGCCGAGGCGCAAGGCCATGGCATCGAGATGGTTGGCGGCGGCGAGGCGGAGCAGGAGCGTGCGGGTGAAGCTGGACCAGGCCGCGCGGTCGGGCGAGACCTGCACGTCGGGCGGATAGCGGGCGGGGCCGTTGTGAAGGAGTTGGAAATCCACCAATTCGGCGACCGCCGCAGGCGAGGTTTCGCGGGTGAGGGTTACGCCGCCGGCGGCGGTGGCATGGCGGCGGCAGCGGCGGAGGTTGGACTGCATCTTGGCGCTGAGCGTCAGGAGGTAGTCCTCGGCGGGGCGATCCACGACGAGACGGGCGCTGACGCCGGCGGACGAATCCAGCCAGCGGCAGCCGCCGGCGGCTCTCCACCAGGAGGTACGGGCGAGTGGCAAGTGGCAGAAGTGCCAGCCGGCCAATTCGGCGAGCGCCTGGGAGCAGGCCAGCGTGAATGCGCCCTCGGCGCCGGGCGGATGGAAGGGTTCGGTGAGATTGGCGAAGCCGAGGCCGAGATAGCGCAGGGCGGAAAGGCGGGGCCGGCGGGAGCGGCGGGCGCAATAGAGAGGCAGGCCGGCGATTAAACTATTTTTGTCATATATTGCCAGAATGCGGAGGTCACCTTCCGGGACGAACGATTCCGTGTAGCAGAGCAGGAAGTCGCTGAGCAGAAATGGGTTGTCGCCACCGGCGAGGAGCACGGCAGCGTCCCAGGCGGGCGCCAGGGCGGCAAAGTCAGTCTTCGCAGTGATCCAGCGCCAAATCATCGGCCGGCACGCAGAGCCGACTTCGCTTTGCGCGCCAGGGCATGGCGAAA
>JAKAOE010000310.1 GCA_021823305.1 Acidobacteriota bacterium | reverse complement strand
TTCCGATCTGCGGTTAAAGCCTGCCATGATCTCACGAAAACCGGCGTCGAGTCGCCGCGACTCGGGCACTCGGACGTTGTTGAGGGTGATTAGGTAGGTCGGTGCAGGCCGATTGACGTGGGTTTCGATTCGCTTGGCGGTGATGCCGGGGCTGCCGCGGTCCACGGCAAAGAACTGGAAGCCATGCCGCCCCTTGCTGCGGTCGGTCTGCGCCAGCAGCACCAGCACGTCGGCCTCGCCGCCCAGCGTGATGAACGCCTTCATGCCATCAATGATCCAGTCCTCGCCGTCGCGGTGCGCGGTGGTCTTCAGGCCCTGGATGTCGTTGCCGGCCTCGGGCTCGGTCACCGTGATCGCAACGAGACATTCGCCGGCGATGTTGCGACGCGCCAGATCGCGCAGGCCGGGCGAGCCGAAATCGGAGAGAATGGAACCGGCTATATTCTGCACCAGCAAGGCGACTGCAAGGTTTGGGTTCACCCTGGCGCATTCCTCCAGCAGAATCGCCTCCTCGGTGGCGCCGAGAGCGGCGCCGCCAACATCCTCGGGTGCGGTGATACCGATCAGCCCGGCCTTGCCGGCGGCGACGTAGAAATCGCGCGGAAAGCGGTGGTCGCGGTTGGCCTGCTCCCAGCGCGGCGCGATTTCGGCCTGGGCGAACTTCCAGCAGGTATCGCGGAAGTCCTGCTCGTCGATGGTGTTGAGCGGGCAGCGGGTGGTGAGGCTGGCCATTCTGGTCTCCTAATGACGGCGCGCGGCGCTTGCGAAGATCAGCTTGACACCCCGCTTGGCGATCGGCTACTTCAATTCTCAGGAGCATATTAAATTCTCTATCAAGAATACTGCGGGGAGATTGAGATCGTCAAGGGAAAGCCCGTCGGCGCGGTGATCAAGGCGGTCGCGATCCTGCGATATCTCGCCTACGGCAACCCTGCCAGCAGCGGGCAGATTGCGCGCGCCATGGAACTCACGCCCAGCACCTGCTTCAACATCCTAAACACTATGGTCGGCGAGGGCCTGCTGCTGTTCGAGCCGGCCACCAAGACCTATCGGATCGGCCTCGGTCTAATTGAGCTAGCGAGCACTGGGCTGGAGAAGCTGGGCTTCGTCCGGCGCATTCATCCGGAGCTGGAGCGGCTGGCGCAACGCTGGCGGGTGACCACGACGCTGTGGCTGCGGATCAGCACCGACCGCGTGATTCTGATCGATCGCGCCGAATCTGGTTCGGTGGTGCAGATCCATATGCGGATCGGTCAACGCCTGCCGATCGTGCTCGGCGCCCTCGGCCGCTGCTTGGTCGCCCATGCCGGCTTTCCCGAGGCGGAGCTGCGGAGCATGTACGGGGCGCTGCGCAGCGAAAACAAGATTAGCTTCGAGCGGTTCCTCGACCAAGTGGAGGAAGCACGGCAGAACGGGTACGCGGTCGATGAGGGCAATTTCGTCCGCGGTGTCACCACCATCTCAAGCCCGGTGCTCGACCGCGACGGCAAACCAATTCTCGCCATCTCCACAGTGGGCCTGACAGCCCAGTTCACGCCTGAGCAGGTGCGCGCCGTCGGCGCGGATCTGCGCGAAATCACAACGCGCATCAATGCCACGATAGACGGGACGGCGCTATGGGGGTCGCGACGGCGACCCGGGGGGGACACGCATGGACTTTCGATTCAGCCCTGAGCACGACCAGATCCGCGAGACGGTGCGCCGCCATGCCGAGGCCGAGTTGGCACCGCTGGTCCGCGCCGCCGAGGAGATCGAAAGTTTCCCGCGCCATATTTTCCGCCGCTGGGGCGAACTCGGCCTGCTCGGCGTGCGCTACCCCGAGGCTGATGGCGGCGCGGGCTTCGACAAGATCGCCGACTGCATCGTCCGCGAGGAGTTGAGCCGGGTCTGCCAGGCTTTCGCCTCCTCGTGGTCGGCGCATAGCCATCTCGGCTTGTGGCCGATCTGGCGGGCCGGCACCCCAGACCAGAAGGCGCGTTTCTTCCGCCCAGGCCTGAAAGGTGAGCGCGTGGCGGGGTTCGCGCTCTCCGAGCCTGACGGCGGTTCGGACATCCGTAGCATGCGGACGAAAGCCGAGAAGGTGGACGGCGGCTACAGGATCAACGGCTCCAAGCTCTATATCACCAATTCGCCGATGGCCGATTTCCTGGTGCTCGCCGCACGCACCCGGGCCGAACTCACGTCGGACGCCATCAGCCTGTTCGTCGTCGGGTTGCCCAATCCCGGCGTGATCGTCAGCAAGCTCGACAAGGAGGGCATCCGCGCCTCGGAGACCGGACTGATCCATCTGGATGACGTCTTCGTCCCCGATGATTGTCTGCTGGGCGGCAGCGAGGGCACCTACCCGGTGATCCTCGACTCGCTGTTGGAGAACCGGGTCGGCGTGGCGGCGAACTGCCTTGGCATGGCCCGTGCAGCGCTGGCGGCGTCCTTGAGTTATGCCCGCGATCGTCAGGTGCGGGGCCAGCCGATCGGTCGCTTCCAGGCCATCGCCCACAAGCTGGCCGACATGGCGGCGGATATCGAGGCGGCGAACTGGCTGGTCTATTACGGCGCCTGGCGGGTCGATCAGGGCACTATCGACGCCGCCACCGCCGCCAAGGTGAAGCTGATCGCCAGCGAGACCGCAGTGCGGGTCAGCGAGGCGGCAATCCGCATCCATGGCGGCGCCGGCATCATGCGAGAATACCCGGTCGGACGCATCCACCGTGATGCTCTGGTCTATGTCATCGGCGAGGGCACCAGCGAAATCCAGCGCAACTTGATCGCGCGTGGGCTGGGGATATAAGCATATGACCGACTTCAACGCGGTGACCTACGCGCTGCACGGCAGTACCGGCGTCCTGACGCTGAACCGGCCCGGGGCACGCAACGCGCTTGATCTCGACATGCGTGCCGAGATCGCCACTGTGATTGCCATGGCACGCGAGGACGCAGCAATGCGGGCGCTGGTGATCACCGGCGCCGGCGGCGCCTTCTGCGCCGGGGGCGACCTCAAAAGTCTGAGCGGGGTGCGGCGGACGGCGATGGAGACGCGCGAACGAATCCGACGCCTGCATCAATGGTTTGAGCCGCTGGTCAATCTGGAGCGCCCGGTGATTGCGGCGGTGGACGGGGCTGCCTTCGGCGCCGGGCTCAATCTGGCGCTGGCGGCGGATTTCGTGCTGTGCAGCACGCGGGCGCGGTTCTGCGCGGTGTTCGGCCGCATCGGCCTAGTGCCCGATCTGGGCGGCTTCTTCCTGCTGCCCCGCATCGTTGGCCTGCAGCGGGCCAAGGAAATCGTGTTCACCGCGCGGGTGCTGAAGCCGGCGGAGGCGCGGACGCTGGGGATCGTCCACTCCATCCACCAGCCCGAGACGCTGATGCCGGCGGCCCTGGCGATGGCGTCGCGCTTTGCGCGTGCCTCGACCGCCGCCATCGGCATGGCAAAGAACATCCTTAACCAGTCCTTCCATCTCGACCAGCGGGCGCTGATCGAGATGGAGAGCTACGCCCAGGCCCTGGCGATCAGCACCGACTATCACCATCAGGCGGTCGCCGGTTTTCTGGCCAAGGAGCCCCCGGTTTTCGACTGGGACGCCTTCTCCGATGACCAGGCAGGCTCCGACGACCAAGCGGGCGAGGGTGGCTTATGAAGCCCGCCGCGATCATCGCCGGTGCCGCCGATACCGCGGTCGGCCGAGATC
>JAKAOE010000309.1 GCA_021823305.1 Acidobacteriota bacterium | reverse complement strand
CCGATCTCGTGCAGCCAGACGCGCTCCACCCCCTCCTTTTTGGCCAGCCGCAGCAGGGCGTAGAGATGATTGAGGTGGGAGTGGACGCCGCCGTCGCTGCACAGCCCGAGCAGATGCAATTGATGACCGCGGGCCTGATGCACGGCGGCGAGCAGCGCCGCATTGCGGTCGAAGGCGCCGGTGGCGATGGCCTCGTCTATGCGGGTGATGTCCATCTGGACGATGCGGCCGGCGCCGATGTTGAGGTGGCCGACTTCGCTGTTGCCCATCTGGCCCTCCGGCAGTCCCACGAAGGGGCCGGAGGTGTGGATTTGGGTATGCGGGAAATCGTGCAGCAGCCGGTCGTAATTGGGCTTGCGCGCCAGGGCGATGGCGTTGCCGGGGCCGGGCGGGGCGCATCCCCAGCCGTCGAGGATGGCGAGGACGATGGGCTTGGGAATCGATGGCATGGCGTTCCTGCGGCTCAGGCCTTCACCGCCGCCTCGGGGCGGGCGAGAGCGGCGCGGCCGGGGAAGCGCGCGGCGGCGCCCAACTCCTCCTCGATGCGCAGCAGTTGGTTGTACTTGGCGATGCGGTCGGTGCGGCTGGCGGAGCCGGTTTTGATCTGGCCGGCGTTGGTGGCGACGGCAAGATCGGCGATGAAGGTGTCCTCGGTTTCACCCGAGCGGTGGGAGATGACCGCGGTATAAGCGTTGTCGCGCGCCAGCCGGACGGTCTCGAGCGTTTCCGTGACGGTGCCGATCTGGTTGAGCTTCACCAGGATGGAGTTGGCGACCCCTTCCCTGATGCCGCGGCGGAGGAACTCGGGGTTGGTGACGAAGATGTCGTCCCCGACGAGCTGGATCTGTCCGCCAAGCTTTTCGGTGAGCGCACGCCAGCCGGACCAGTCGTTCTCGGCGAGGCCGTCCTCCAGCGAGACGATGGGATACTGGCGCGCCCACGAAGCCCAGTAGTCGGCCATCTGCTCCGACGTCAGCGAGCGGCGGTCGGACTTTTTGAAAACGTAGCGGCCGGCGGCGGCGTCGTAAAACTCGCTGGCGGCGGGATCGAGCGCCACTGCAACCTGCGTGCCGGGCTTGTAGCCGGCCTTGGCGATGGCTTCGAGGATGACCTCCATGGCCTCCTCGTTGCTCTTGACGCTGGGGGCGAAGCCGCCTTCGTCACCGACCGAGGTGACATAGCCGCGCTGCTTCAGCACCGCCTTGAGGTTGTGGAAGACCTCGGCGCCCCAGCGCAGCGCCTCACGGAAGCTCAACGCGCCCACCGGCATGACCATGAACTCCTGGAAGTCCACGTTGTTGTCGGCGTGCGCCCCGCCGTTGAGGATGTTCATCATCGGCAGCGGCAGGGTGTTACCCTGGGCGCCCGCGAGCGAACGGCAAAGCGGCCAGCCGCGGCCCGCGGCCGCGGCGCGGGCGGCCGCCATGGAAACCCCCAGGATGGCGTTGGCGCCGAGCTTCGACTTGTTGGGCGTGCCGTCGAGCTCGATCAGCCTCCGGTCGAGCGTGGCCTGGTCGTCGCCTGCGAAGCCGAGCAGCGCAGGCGCGAGGATCTGGTTGACGTTGGCCACCGCCTTGAGCACGCCCTTGCCCAGGTAACGCGCCTTGTCCCCGTCGCGCAGCTCGACCGCCTCATGCTCGCCGGTCGAGGCGCCGCTGGGCACCGCGGCGCGCCCGTGCGCGCCCGAGGCCAGAGTGAGCTCGACTTCAACCGTGGGGTTGCCGCGCGAATCGAGAATCTCGCGGCCGTGCAGAGTGGCAATGGCGTCCATGGGTAGATTTTAGCGGGAGACCATGGCTTTGGGTTAGCATGAGGGTCCCATGGCGGTGCGGAAATGGCGGGCGCGGGCGTTTGCCAAGATCAACCTGGGGCTGAAGATTGCCGGGCGGCGGGCGGACGGGTACCACGAGCTGCGGACGGTGTTCCAGACGATCGCGCTGGCCGACGACGTGGCGATGAGCGTGGCGCCGGGGCGCGGGGTGGGGCTGGTGGTGAGCGGCCTGGAAGCGCCGGGCGGGCGCGAGAATCTGGCCTATCAGGCGGCGGAGACGGCGGCGGCGGCGTTTGGCGTGCGCGGGCGGATCGAGCTGCGGCTGACCAAGCGCATTCCTTCCGAAGCCGGGCTGGGCGGAGGCTCGAGCGACGCCGCTTCGGTGTTGCGGATGATGGCCTTGGCGGCGCCAACGCCCCCGCGCGCGGCGGCGGTGCTGGCGCTGGCGCGGGAGCTGGGAGCCGACGTGCCGGCGTTTCTGGTGGGCGGGACGGTGCTCGGCCTGGGGCGGGGCGACGAGGTCTATCCGCTGCCGGAGCTGGGGCAGTGGCCGTGCGTGGTGGCGATGCCGCGCGCCGGCGCCGGGCAGGCGGTGGCGACCCCGGAGGCGTTCGCGCGCTGGGATGCCGGGCACGACGGCGGTTTGACGGCCTCGGGCGGGTCCGATACACTAGTTGAGTTCTGCAGCCTGGTTTGCCAGGTGCTGCCGGCGTTCCGCTTCGAGCGGAACCGCGGTCTCCCGCCGGAAACGGCGCGGCGGTCGAAAGTCCATGCCGGAATCGAGAACGACTTCCAGTGCGGAGTCTTCTCTCTTTCCCCGGACTTTCCGCGCATCCACCAGCAACTATGCCGCGCCGGCGCGCGCTGGGTCAGCCTCAGCGGCAGCGGAGCGGCGCAGTACGGCCTGTTTGCCCGGGCCGGGCAGGCGCAGGCCGCGGCCGAGCGGCTGCGGCGCGAGCATCGCTGCTGGCGGACGCGGTTCGTCTCGCGGCGCGAGTGCGGAAACGCAGTGCGGAAGGCGTAGGCCGGAGGAAGTCCACCGGTGGGGCGTCGTCCAATGGCAGGACACATGCCTTTGGAGCATGGTATTTAGGTTCGAATCCTAACGCCCCAGCCAATCCTGCGGGCGCGGAAACGCGAAGATGGCGACGGGACCGCTCAAAGTCGAAAAGAGCTCGAAACCGGAGGCCGAAGTGCGGCCGCGCAAGGCGCGCATGGACGACAAGCTGAAAATCTTCAGCGGCACGTCCAACCCGGCGCTGACGGCGGAGATTTGCGAACACCTGGGCATGCAGCCGGGACAGTGCAAGCTGACGCGCTTCAGCGACGGCGAGAACTACGTGCAGATTCTGGAGAACGTGCGCGGCGCGGACGTGTTCGTGATCCAGCCCACCTGCGACCCGGTCGACATCCACCTGATGGAACTGCTGCTGATGATTGACGCGCTCAAGCGCGCTTCGGCGCGCCGCATCACCGCCGTGGTGCCTTACTTCGGCTATGCGCGCCAGGACCGCAAGGATAAGCCCCGGGTGCCGATCTCCTCCAAGCTGGTGGCCGACCTGCTGACCACCGCGGGGGCGCACCGGGCGCTGCTGATGGACCTGCACGCGCCCCAGATCCAGGGCTTCTTCAACATCCCGGTGGACCACCTGTTCGCCTCGCCCGTGCTGGTGGACTTTTTCCGGCGGCTGGAGCTGCCCGACCTGACCATAGTCTCGCCCGACGCCGGCGGCGTGGAGCGCGCCCGGTTCTTCGCCAAGAAGCTGGATGCCGCGCTGGCGATCGTGGACAAGCGGCGGGTGGCGATGGACGTGAGCGAAGTCATGCACGTCATCGGCGACGTCGAGGGCCGGACGGCCGTCATCCTGGACGACATCATCGACACCGCCGGAACGCTGGTGAAGACCGCCGAGGCGATGGTGCAGAACGGGGCGCGGCGGGTGCTGGC
>JAKAOE010000308.1 GCA_021823305.1 Acidobacteriota bacterium | reverse complement strand
CTGGCTGGGCCGCGCCGCCGCGCTCGGGCTGGTGGTGGCCGGGGCCGCGCATTGGCTGCCGTTCGCGCCCGCGACCCCCTGGGGCCCGCTGGCCGGCGCCACCGCCTTTTGCTATCTCACGCTGGGCTTGTCGCTGCTGCTCAAGCCCCTCCTGCCCTCGCTGGCCGTCACCGGCGACATGCTGGTCGCCTTCGTCGGCTTGGCGATGACCCTGGACTACGTGCTCAGCACCCCGTTGGTGGCACATCGCCAGGCGGTTCCGGTCATGCCCTGGCCGCTCGCCGTGGCCCTGTTGCTGCTCAGCGGCGCCTGGATGGCGGCGTTTCCCCGGCTCCGGCCGGTCAGCTTCTTCCTGGAACGCACCTCGGCGGGTGCCGTGCTGCGCCGCCTGCTGCCGGTGACCCTGCTCTATCCCGTGCTGTTGGTCGTGCTCTCGTCGCTGCGTAGCCACGACCACCCCACCGCGGCGCTCGTGACCCAGGCGGTCATCCTGTACGGCACGGTGGTCTTCGGCGCCGTGCTGTTCTGGCTGATCGCCCGCCTGCTCGACCGCCGCGATGCCCTGGCGGCCGCCGCCGACGCCGAGTTGCGCGCCTCCGAGCGGCGCTACCGCCAGCTCTTCGAAAACAACCCGCAGCCGATGTGGATCTTCGATACCGATTCTCTGGCGTTCCTCAACGTCAATCTCGCCGCTGAACGCCGGTACGGCTATACCCAGGACGAATTCCGGCGCATGACGCTGCTCGATATCCGCCCTCCGGAAGAAGCCGCGGCGGTGCGCCGCGAGCTGGAGGCCGGCAGCGACGGCAGCGGCCGGCTGTGGCATCACGTCACCCGCGAGGGGCGCGACGTCTGGGCGGAGGTGTTCTCGCAATTGGTGGATTGGCGCGGGCATCCGGCGCGCATGTCCATCGTGCTCGACGTCACCGAGCGCATGGCGGCCGAGGCCCAAGTGCGCGCGCTCATGGATTCCACCACTGAGGGCATCCTCGCCGTGGACGCCGGCGGCCGCTGCATCTGGTGCAATCCGGCGGCTCTGCAGTTGCTCGGCATGGACTCGCCGGACGGCCTGCTGGGCGCCAGCCTCCATCAGCGCGTGCACCACACCCGCGCCGACGGCAGCCCCTACCCGGAAGCGGAGTGCGAAATGCTGCTCGCCACGCGCCAGGGCCGTGCCGGTGCCGGCGATGAGGACTTGTTCTGGCGCGCCGACGGCGCCAGCTTCTACGCCGATTGGCGCAGCGTGCCGCTGCGCGGCCAAGCCGGCGCCGGCGCCGTCATCACTTTCCGCGACGTCACCGAACGCCGCAATCTGCGGCGCCAGTTCCAGCAGGCACAAAAGATGGAGGCCGTGGGCCGCCTCGCCGCCGGCATCGCCCACGACTTCAACAATCTGCTCACCGTCATCAACGGCTACACCGAGCTGCTGCTCTCCCAGCCCGCGGAGGCGCACGGTGGCGGCGCCCAGGCTCGCGCGCGGGTGGCCGGCATCCGCAAGGCGGGCGAACGCGCCGCCGGGCTGACCAAACAGTTGCTCGCCTTCAGCCGCCAGCAGGTGCTCGAGCCGCGCCTGCTCGACCTCAACGCCGTGGTGGCGGAGATGGAGCCCATGCTGCGCCGCATCCTGGGCGAAGACCTCAAGCTCGCCACCGCGCTCAGCCCCGGCCTGGGCACCGTGCGCGCCGATCCCGGCCAGATCGGCCAAGTGCTGATGAACCTGGTGGTCAACGCCCGCGACGCCATGCCCGACGGCGGCACGCTCACCATCGAAACTTCCGCTATCACGCTCGACGAGCGCTACGCCGTCGAGCATCCCGACGTCACCCCAGGCGAGCACGTCATGCTGGCGGTCACCGACACCGGCACCGGCATGGACGCGGTCACGTTGAGCCACATCTTCGAGCCCTTCTTTACCACCAAGCCCGCCGGCCAGGGCACCGGCTTGGGCTTGGCCACCGTGTTCGGCATCGCCCGTCAAAGCGGCGGTAGCGTCGGCGTTTATAGCGAGCTCGGCCACGGCACCACGTTCAAGCTCTACCTGCCGCGGTTCGCGGCCGCGGCCGCGGACGAGGAACAAGCCGCGTCCGCGTCGGCGCCCGGCGGTCATGAGACCGTCCTGCTGGTGGAGGATGAGGACACGGTGCGCGAGCTGACCGAAGAGATCTTGCGCATGAGCGGCTACAACCTGCTGGTGGCTGCGCTCCCCTCCGACGGCATCCGGCTGGCGCAGGAACACAACGGGCGGATTGACCTGTTGATCAGCGACGTGATCATGCCCGGCATGGGCGGCCGGCAGCTCGCCGAAGCGGTGAAGGCGGCGCAGCCGGCGGCCGCGGTGCTGTTTGTCTCCGGCTATCCCGAGCAGGCGGTGGCGCGCACCGGCACGATGGAGAGCGGCGTCGCATTCCTGCAAAAGCCGTTCACCCCCGAGCGTCTCACGGCAAAAGTACGCGCGGTGCTGGACGGACGCGCCGCCGCCGCCGGCGCCTGACGCTGAGTACAATGGCGGCATGGAGTTCGACGCCGTCCTGCTGGTCTCCTTTGGCGGCCCGGAGCGGAGCGAGGACGTGCTGCCGTTCCTGGACAACGTGCTGCGCGGCAAGCATGTGCCGGAGGCGCGCAAGCTGGAGGTCGCCCGGCACTACTACCATTTCGGCGGCCGCAGCCCGATCGCCGCCGCCACTCGCGAGCTGGCGGCCGCGCTCGAGCGCGAACTCGCCGCGGTCGGCCCCAGGTTGCCGGTCTACCTGGGCAATCGCAATTGGCATCCGCTGCTTCCGGAGGCGCTGGAGCGCATGCGCCGCGACCGCCGCCGGCGCGCGCTGGCGCTGGTCACCTCCGCCTTCGGCTCCTACTCCGGCTGTCGCCAGTATCAGGAAGATATTGACCGCGCCCGCGCCGAGGTCGGCGCGGACGCGCCTGAAGTGGAGAAACTCCCGCCCTTCGCCCTGCGGCCCGAGTTCGCCGCCATCTGGGCGGAACGGGTGCGCGCCGCGCTGGCGGCTATGGACCGGTCCCGGCTGGTCTTCACCGCCCACAGCATCCCGCTGAGCATGGCCCGCTCCAGCCCCTATGAGCGCCAGCTGCAGGCGGTCTGCGCCCGCGTGGCTGCGGCGGCGGGCGTGGACGCGTTCCGGCTGGCCTACCAGAGCCGCAGCGGTCCGCCCTCCCAGCCTTGGCTCGAACCCAGCCTCGACGCCGTCCTGGAGGAGGAGGCGCGCGCCGGCGCCCGCGGCGTGCTGGCCGCGCCCGTCGGCTTCCTCTCCGATCACATGGAGGTGGTCTACGACCTGGACTGCGAGGCGCGCGCGCGCGCGGAAGCGCTCGGGTTGGCCTGGTCGCGCGTCGCCACCCCCGGCCACCATCCCCGTTTCGCCGCGCTGCTGCGCGCCCTGGTCGCCGAGCGTGCCGCCGGTCAGTTGCCCGCCGGCACCGAGGCCTGCGCCGCCGCCTGCTGCCTCGCCTCCGGCGATTCGCCCGCCCGCCCCATCCTCAGGAACTGATCGATCCGCGCCCGGCGGCAGCTGGGTGTTATGCTGCCCCTCGTGACCTACGTTACCGATCTGCAGTGCAGTCTGTGCGGCGCGCGCGTCCCCGCCGACCGGCCGCAAACCGTTTGCCCCGCATGCAGCGGCTCGCTGTACGTGCGCTATGACCTCGCGGCGGTGGGCCGGGTGGTGAATCCGCGCGTGCTGAGCGCGCGCGCCGAACCTGAGCGC
>JAKAOE010000307.1 GCA_021823305.1 Acidobacteriota bacterium | reverse complement strand
AGCGGGTGCTGGAGGCGAAGTTCGGGGAGGCGTACCGGGCGTACAAAGCAAAGACGTGGTTTTGAGCGAACGGCGAAGCGGCGTGGCTGATTGGCGCCGGCCGAAGCTTGGGCGCGGCCGCGGCGCGGGACGTTAGAGGAGCTGCTCGATTTGGAGCAGACTCTGCGCCATGTCGGAGCTCGGGTTTTCCTCGGTGTGGCGCCACAACGCATCAACGAGGGGCTTTTGCATCGCGCGCTCGATGGCGCGGTCCTGTTCGTCGCGCTTCTCGCGGTTGAGCGTGTGCCACCGGGTCGGGCCGACCAGCCTTTCTGTCGGTGGCTGTGGGTAAACTGCAGGGGCTGCGAATTTGGACGCGAGATATTGGCGGACGAATTGGAGGACTTCCTTGCCCGCCCAGTCGGCAAGCACTTCCGGCGAGGCGGGCGTTAGGTTTTGCCAGGCCGCGAGCCGCTGGTCGTAGAGGCTTGTTAGCTCGTCGCAGCAGCCTGGTTTGCAAAGGGCCTTCCCGACCTCGGTTGACCAAGCGGCGCAAGCCTGGCGGATTCCGTCTCTGATTTTGGCGGGGTCTGGCGGTTGCGGGCCGTTGACGGTGAATTGCGGACGGGTGGGGCCGAGGTCCCAGGCTGGCTCGACGGTGCCGCATTTTGCGCGGGCCGCGGCTCGCACGTAGGCGCTCGCTTGGTGGGCCAAAAGCTGCCGGACAGCCAGGCCGAGGGCCGCTTCCACATCAGCTTCGGAGCATTCGAAATGTTTGGCGGCTGTTGGGACCAACAGTTTTGGGTCGAGGAAGTAGTTTTCGAATTCGTTGCGGCGCCAAGTCATCCATGCGCGCATCGCGACGCCGCGCCGTTCGCGGTCCTTGAGCTTGCTTTCGCATTCGGCCGCGGCGTCCGCCGGCAACCGAAAGTCGCGGTCCTCCACGACGATTACGTACGCCGAGCGGCCGACGGCGTCGGCCATGCCTGACAGCGCCTCTCGCGTGCCGCATGGCCAGATGTCGGGGTCCTTGACGCCCTTGTCCGTGCCAGCTCGCTCGCGGACCCATAGGTCGAGGAACGCCTTTTCGTAGCCGACGACGTCGCCCTCGCAGATGAGGGCGATTGACCCAGGGCGCGGATAGCTAGACGCGAAGAGCGGCGCGTTCGGCATCTGGGGGCGGCGTGGCGATGTCGCCAAGCCGCCCTAAGTCTATCAGGCAGCCTTCCTCCGCGGCTATTTGGCGGAGCTCCGGGCTGTGGGTGGTCATGATGAACTGGTTGTTCTCGCCCAGCAGCGGGAGAGCGCGGTATAGCTGGCGGATCCAGGTTGGATGGAGGTGGAGTTCGGGCTCGTCGATGAGGATCAGGCCGTTGTTGGTCGGGCGGGGGAACGTGAACTTCGTGAGGTAGTGGAGGATGATGTGCTCGCCGCTTGCGGCGGCGCTGAACGGGTACTCGCGGGTACCGTCCTTCAGCAGCGGCGTCTCGCCGTAGAGGGGATGGTCGAGCCAGTAGCCGAGGTACTCCTTAGGATGGCAGATCTCGGAAAACCGCTTTTGAAGCTCTCTTTCCCAGCCGCGGCGAACGTCGTTTGGTGGAAGCTTCCCTTGAGCCCACTCGCCGAGGCGGCGAAGCGACTCCCTGACGGTGGGGCTCCGCCGGGGAGCGGAGGAAGGATCGAGGAGGCGCGAGCTGAATCCTAGGGGTTCCTCGAATTCGTTCGAGTCGGCCGCTGGGTCATCCGAAAGTTTGGAGCTCTCCGCGTCCAAGCCCAGCCTAGCGTCTCGGTCCTGTGGAAATACCCGCAGCATGCCGATGCTCTCAATATCGCGGAATTCGGCCTCTCGGCTGGTGTATTGGCGCCATCCCACCTTCGCGCCGGTGAGCCAATAGCCCGCCCCTTTCGGGGACGGGTGAAGATAATCGGTCGAGTATTGAAAGCCTGGGTCGCGCGCTTCGCCCTCGGGCTGCGGGTAGTACCACGTCCCGACCATTCTGCCTGCGACTAGGGCCGGGGGCGGCTTGCGCACCTGGCTGAGGAGTGACCGGCTCTGTTCGCGGGCCAGAACTTTGCTAATTGACTTGAGCTCTTCTTGTCCGAACTCGACCCCGAGCTCGACGGTGGCGCGCACCGGCACGCGGCCGGCCGGCTCGTCGCGGTAGACGTCTTGCTTGCCTGGGTATGGGATGTCAGGGAGGTTGACGCCCATGACGCCGCGTAGGGCCTGAGCAATTGCGAGAACGAGGGATGTCTTGCCGGAGCCGTTTGGGCCAGCGATGACCGTGATGGGCTTGATGCGGTCGCGGGCGTCCACCAAGGGGAGCGAGAGCTTCTTGATGGCCCGGAACCGCTCAATCTCGATGTTGTACAGGTGCATCGCCTAGCTTCCGATTTCGATTCTACGCGCCTTGAGCGGTTTTTTCTGCGGGCCGGGGCTTCGTGGTGGGCGCGACGAGCATGGCGGCGCGGGTGAGGAGGGCTTCGGGCGGGGCGAGGGCGGAGATCAGGCCTTCGGCCAGGGCGTCGGGGGCGGACCAGCCGCGGGCGGGGAGGAGATGGGCTAGGGTGCGGGTTTGGCCGAGGAGTTGGGGAAGGCGCTGGGTGCCGGCCCAGCCGGTGACGAGGCCGAGTTTGGCGCCGTGATGGCCAAGGTAGGCGCGGGGGGTGGCGACGCGGGCGCGGCAAGCGAGGGCGAGGTCGAAGCCGCCGCCGAGGCAGTAGCCATCGAGGGCGGCGATGAAGGGGGCGGGGGAACTCACGATGGCGTCGAGCGCCTGTTGGCCGGCGCGGGCGAGAGAGCAGGCGGCGGAGGGCGAGAGCGCGGCGATGGCGTTGAGGTCGGCGCCGGCGGAGAAAGCTTTTTCACCGCCGGTGAGGACAAAGGCGCGGGCGGCGGGATGGAGGGTGGGCGCGGCGGCAATTTCGCGCAGCAGATCCACGGTGAGACGGTTCCAACCGTCAATTGAGACGAGGCGGATCAGGACTATGCCGCCGGCAAGCGGCGAAATGTCGAGGCGGGTGGCCTCGGGATCAGGTGGCAAGCGCGGGGCGGGGGTGCACGTGGGTGCGGATGAAGTCGGCGATGTCGCCCATGCGGCTGCCGGGGGCGAAGACGGCGGCGACGCCCTGCTGCTTGAGGCCGGCGATGTCGGGCTCGGGGACGATGCCGCCGACGACGACCAGCACGTCGTCGAGCTTGCGCTGGTGCAACTGCTGCATGACGTCGGGGACGATGGCGTTGTGGGCGCCGCTGAGGATGGAGAGGCCGATGCAGTCCACGTCCTCCTGGAGGGCGGCGTTGACGATCATCTCGGGGGTTTGGCGGAGGCCGGTGTAGATGACCTCCATGCCGGCGTCGCGCAAGCCGCGGGCGACGACCTTGGCGCCGCGGTCGTGGCCATCGAGGCCAGGCTTGGCGACGAGCACGCGGATGCGGCGGGCGGAGGTGGGAGAGGAGGTGGACATGGGTGGGAGGGGCTAGGTGATGGCGGTTTCGGTGTAGTCGCCGAAGACCGCGCGCAGGGTGTTGCAGATTTCGCCCAGGGTGCAGGAGGCGCGGACGCAGTCGAGGATGGCGGGCATGGTGTTGACGCTGCCCTGGGCGGCGGCGCGGAGCTCGCGCAGGGCGCGCGCGGCGGCATCCGAAGAGCGGCGGGCGCGGAGGTCGCGGAGTTTTTCCGACTGGCGGTCGCGCGCGGTTTCGTCTATGTAGAGGGTCGGGATGGGAGCTTCGTCAGATCGG
>JAKAOE010000306.1 GCA_021823305.1 Acidobacteriota bacterium | reverse complement strand
TGATTGGCGGGGGCCTCGGAGCGGGCGACGGGCCTGCGGCTCTGCTGCCAGACGGCAACGTATTCTTTCAGGTCTCGGAATCCCTACCGGGAAACTGTTACGGTGGCGGCAGCTACTTTTTCGAATGGGACGGCACAAACCTCATCGAGGAACCGCCGCCGCCCGACGATCCGGGCGATGCGCCGTCCTACGAAGGGCGGATGCTCGTGCTGCCGACCGGGCAAATCCTCTACGACGACGCCTATTTCGTGGAGAACCAGGACAACGGCAAGAACCTCTACCTCTACACCCCGACGGGAACTTACCAGTCCGCGTGGCAGCCGAAAATCACGACCGTCGGGGCCGTCGTCTACACGAACACCGACAACCAGCCCATCTACGGCCAGCAGTTCAACGGCCTTTCCCAAGGCGCGATGTACGGCGACGATGAGCAGATGGCCGAGAACTTCCCGCTGGTCTATATCGAGAACCTTTCTACCGGGCACGTGTTCTACTGCCGCACGCACGATTTCAACACCATGGCCGTGGCCACCGGTTCGGCGCAGAATTTCGCCGAATTCGATGTGCCGGGCGACGTGGAGACGGGCCCAAGCGACCTGGTCGTTGTCGCGAATGGCATTCCGTCAAGTCCCGTGCAAGTGACCGTCGAGGCTGGCCCGCCGCCCAGTGTCACCGTCTCACCGGCCAGCATCAGCATGCGCTCTCGGAACGGAGGCGACGGCAGCGGCTCGGCCACCCTCACAAATAACGGACCCGGCGTTCTGGCCATCAACAGCGTCTGGGTAACAGGCGACTATTTCTCCCTGACTGACACCTCCTGCTCGAGCAGCCTGGGCGAAAACAGCTCCTGCTACGCCGACGTCTCGTTCTCCCCGGGCAGCTACTGCATCGGAGGCACGGCCTACGGCACGCTCTATTTTTCCGATAGCGCTGGCCAGCAGACCGTGAGCCTCACCGGCACGCAGCAGGGCTGCATCCAGGCCCCGGTTGGCGCCGCGAGACCGGCAACGCCCGCGCCGCGCGCCTCCCTGCCGCTGCCCCCGAAGCAGGCAGCAGGCAAAGGGAAAAGTTCGGGAGGTGACAGGTGAGCCTGAAATCAACAGCCACGCTGCCGCTCGCCATTCTGCTCTCAGTTTGTTGCGCCTTTCCGCAAACCGTCGGTGTCGCAGGCCCGGCGCCGCCCTCCGCGCCGGCAGCAACAGCTGCCGCGAAAGCGCTGGCGCCAGTCGGGCCGGGCCCCGCCGCCTCGGTGGCATCGCCTCCGCTGGCGGCGACGTCTGTCCCGGTCAACCCATCGCGGCCCAGCACCGCCAGAGCGACCGAACTGGCGGCGCCGCCCGCTCGCACGGCCCGCCCACGGCCACTCAGGCGCCACTGGCTGCGCTACACCATCGTTTTCGTCGCCACGGCGCTGGCCGTGATCGCCGTATGGGCCTACATCCACAACCACCATACGCTGCCAGCCTGTCACTACTACAAGATAGACCCTTGCTAACGACGTGGCCAGCAACTTTATAGCTCGAACAACCTCGTGCGGGCTCTCCAGCCGTGCCTTTACTGCACCGGAGGCCCGGATATCGCACGCTCTACGTCTCCGACAGCGCCACGTCTGGCCAGCAGACCGTGAGCCTCACCGGCACGCAACAGGGGTGCATCCAGGCGCCCGTCGGCGGCGGCAGCGCCAAACCGGGCAAGCCCGCTCCCCAACCCGCGGCGATAACGCCGCCAACGTCGCCGGGTGGCAAATGAAACCCTTCACGGCGATCATCTTGGCGTGCTTCCTCACGCTGTTTACCGCCGGCGCCGGCGCGCAAGCGCCGGCGCCGGCGGGGCCTCCTCCCGGCCAAAGGTCAGCCTCGGCGACGCCAGCCGCAAGGCGCCCCGCCGCTTCCCCCGCCGTTGACGCGCGCCCAGCGTCGGCCCCTCTGACGCGCCGCACGATTGCACCGCCCCTCCCGGCGCAAGCGGCGGCGCATCACCCGCATCACTGGCTGCGCTGGGCCATCATCGGGGTCGCGGCAGTGTTGGGGGCGATCGCGATCGCGGCCTACGAGCATAACAGCTGCCATAACCACTGCTTTCGTCCGGGGAGCTAAGACTGGCGCGACGACCGGCCCCTGCGGCCGGCGTAACTCGCAACGGCATCGCGCCCTGCCGCCGCCCCCGAAGCAGGCAGCAGGCAAAGGGAAAAGTTCGGGAGGTGACCAGTGAGCCTGACATCACCAGCCAAGCTGCCGCTCGTCCTGCTGCTCTCGACCGGCTGCGTCTTTTCGCAAGCCGTCGGCGCAGCCCAGGGGCCGCTCTCCGCGCCCATCGCGCCAGCTATCGCGAAGCAGCCGGCGCCAGCCGGGCCTAGCCGCGCCGCCCCGGCTGCGTCGCCTTTGCCGATCGCGCCGTCGGCCCCGGCCAACGCTCGGCAGCTCGCGGGGGCCGCGCTTTTTGCCTGCGGGCAAAGCAGGCGCGGAAAAGTCTCCGTCGACCGCGGCCACGCGGGCGTACTTATCTCTTCAGCGCCGGTCCGTGCGGCTCGTTCGGCGTGATCTTGATGATCAGCTCGGTGTGCTTCGGAAACACGATCGGCGGTCCTTGCGCGATCCATCGCCGGTAAATCGTCCGCCCCGAGCCCACGAACCCCAGCCCCAGCGCCACCGGACGTGCCCGCGCCAGCGCCGTCGCCATCACCGTGCCCCAGATGCGCAGGTGGGTGCCGCTGCCCGCGTTCAGCGTCCAGGCGTTGTCGCTGTCGCCCTTCACCGTCGCCAGTGCCATCACCCCCAGCGCCACTTCCGCGTTCTTCCCGCCCGGCGGCGTGGCCTTCACCCCGCCCTCGCTGTTCATCACCATCTTCTCGCTCGTGGCCGCCGCCTCGAGCTGCGTGTTCACCGTGCGCTGGGCGCCCTTGGGCAGCTTCAGCGCGGTGAAGATGAAGCGCAGCACCCCCGCCCGCCCCCACCGTTTCGCCGGATGCACTTCCACCACATGCCCCACCAGCCGCGAGCCTTCCGGGATCAGCAGCCGCCCCTGGCTGTCGAGCACCGGCCGCTCGATCACCGCGTCCGCCGGCGCGCCCCACTTCGTCGTCTGCGAGCTCAGCCGTTCCTGCAGCCGCGCGTAGAGCATCAACCCCGGCGGCAGCGTCTGCGGCAGCGGCGCTGTCGCCGCCGGCCCCGGGTCGGTGCTCGCCACCACCACCGGTGCCGTCAGCTTCACCGAATACGCCGTCCCCGCCGCGATCGCCGCCGGACGGTACGGCAGCGCCCCCACGAACTCCGACTTCACCGTCTGCCACTTGGTTTGTTGTTTCAGCAGGTTTTCAAACGCGTCTTCCTGCTGGTGATACGCCAGGCTCAGCCGCCGCTCCAGCCCCGCCACCTTGCCCGTCTTGGCGGGCGCTGAGCTCACCATGTGCAGCGGCGGACCCTCCGGCGCGTCCTTGCTGGCGATCCTCTTCCAGACGCCGTCCTCCATCTCCACCTTGTCGAAGCGCATCACGACTTTCGACGCCGGGCTGAAGTCGCCGCCCATGCCCGCCACGACGCGCTTCCAAATCTTCGGCCCGTGAATCGCCGCGATCGTTCCCTCAACCTCGGTGCCCACCGGCAGCGCCAGCCGATTGTCGGCGAACACCGGCGCGGTCAGCTTGGCGACCACCACCTGCCCCACCTTGTGCAGCGGCGTGCGCTGCGGCAGCTCCATCTCCAGCCGCGTGCCTCTCGCCAGCACCAG
>JAKAOE010000305.1 GCA_021823305.1 Acidobacteriota bacterium | reverse complement strand
CGCGCAGCCGCCATTCGGGTCGCTGTACACCATCGTCGGCGTGGCCGCCGATGCCCGCTACAGCGGGGTGCGGGGCGCCATGCCGCCGGTGCTGTACACGCCCTATGCGCAGATGCCGGCGCCGGTGAGCAGCCTGGTGTTCGAGGTGCGGATGGCGGGCGATCCGCAGACGGTGCTGCCGGAGGTGCGGGCGGCGATGCACGGCATTGACCCGGCGCTGGCGCTGTCGGGGGTGACGCTGCAGACCGCGGTGGACGCGGGCCACTTCGGGCAGGAGCGGATGTTTGCCGAGCTGTCGGGCTTTTTCGGGCTGCTGGGGCTGCTGCTGGCGGCGATCGGGCTGGAAGGGACGATGGCCTACGCGGTGGCGCGGCGCACGGGCGAGATCGGCATCCGCATGGCGCTGGGGGCGCGGCGCGGGCAGGTGCTGGCGGGGGTGCTGCGCGAGACGCTGACGCTGACGCTGGCGGGGGTGGTGGCGGGGCTGCTGGGGGCCTGGGCGGCGAGCCGGCTGATCGCCGGCCAGCTCTACGGCGTCGCGGCCACCGACCCGGCGACGTTCGCGGCGGCGGCGGCGGTAATGCTGGCGGTGGCGGCGCTGGCGGGCTGGTGGCCGGCGCTGCGGGCGGCGCGGGTGGACCCGATGCGGGCGCTGCGCGCGGAGTGAGGGCCTGTCAAGGGGCGACGCCGACGACCTCGAGGCCGTGGAGGCGGGCGGCGCGGGCGAGCAGGCGGTCGTGCGTGGCCAACACCAGCCGCGCGCCGTGCAATTCGGCCCAACCGACGGCGGTGGCCAAGTGGATGGCGTCGAGCGAGCCGAGCGGGACTTGCAGCGGGCCGGCGGCGCGCGCCAAAATGCGGCGGTCGAGCGGGAGTCGCTCCACCTCGCGGAGGAGTTCATGCAGGCTGTCGCGCCGGCGGTTCAACTCGTCCTCGTCGGTCACTCCCAGCAAGTGGAGGCGGTCCAGCACGCGGCCGCACTCGACTTCAGCCAGTTCGCTGATCAAGGCGGGAGCCAATTTGGCGGCCTTCAGAGCGCCCGGCTGATTCAGCACGACGCGCAAGATTACGGACGAGTCGAGGTAGTGCGGCTTCACCGATGGTTTTGACGCGTCTCGAGCAGCAGCTCAACCACGTCAACCCCGCCGAGATCCATCGGCGGCAGGGGCTTGAAATTACGCAAGTTGCCCTTGGCCGGGCGTGTGAGCATGCCATCCCGAGCCGCGGGGTGCAGCGTGGCCACCGGGGCGCCGCGGTCGGTGATCGTGATCACGCCGCCGGCTTTGGCCTGGCGCAGGTACTGGCTGAGATGCGCCTTGAACGCGGCGATGCCCACCTGCTTCATGACCTCATGATGACCCCTAGGGGTCAGGAAAGCAAGCCGCGGCCGGCGGGCTATACTGGCCCCATGCCCCAAGCAGGAGAGAGGGCGCCGGCGATGGACGCGCCCGATCACAGCGGCGCGCCGCGGGGGTTGGCCGATTTGACGGGCGGGCGCGGCCTGGTGCTGCTGTTTTACCGCGGCGCCTGGTGACCGTTCTGTCTCCGCCAGTTGGCGGAGTTCGCGGAGCGCGCGGATGAGTTCGCGCGGCTGGGGTACAAGCTGGCGGGGGTTTCCGCGGATCCGCCGGAGCGCTCGGCGCGATTGCGCCAGGAACTGGCGCTGCCGTTTCCGCTGCTCAGCGACACGGATCGGAGGCTGATCCGGGCGTGGGCGGTCTACAACCCGCGCGAGCGCGGCGGGATCGCGCAGCCGGCGACGGCGGTGGTGACGGCGGCGGGCGAGCTGGCGTGGTTTGAGCGCGAGGGGATGGCGCGGCGGGTGAAGGCGGAGGCGCTGCTGGCGTTTCTTGCCGGCGCGGGCGCGCCGCAGGCGCGCGGCTTCGGCCCGCGGTTCCGGGATTTTTTGCGGGCGCTGCGCTTTACGCGCTGAGGCGGCTACATCGCCTCGGGGACGGCGATGCCCATGAGCGCGAGCGCTTCCGCGAGCTGACGCTGGACGTAGGCGACGAGCCAGAGCAGGAAGGTGCGCCGGTCCGGGTTTTCCTCCTGCAGCACCGGGGTGTGGTGGTAGAAGTTGTTGAACGTCTGGGCCAACTGGAAGGCGAACTTGGCGAGTTGGGCGGGCTCGGCGGCGTCGAGGCTCTGGGCCACGGCGGCTTCGAGGCGGCCGGCGTGCCAGAGCAGGGTCCAGGCGGCGGTGTCGTCGAGACTGCCGGACCAGGCGGCATCCCAGGCCGCCGCCGCAGGCTGCCCGGCGTCGGCGGCCTTGCGGCCGATGGCGGTGGCGCGCACGGCGGCGTACTGGACGTAGGGGCCGGTCTCGCCCTCGAAGCTCAACGCCTCCTTGAAATCGAAGGCGATCGGGGTGGTGCGGCTGAACTTGAGCAGGAAATAGCGCAGTGCGCCGACGGCGATCGCGGCGGCGAGGCGCTCGCGTTCGGCGGCGGGGCGGTCGGGGTGGCGGGCGGCGACCTCCTCGCGGGTGCGGGCCTCGAGGCGGTCGAGCAGGTCGTCGGCCTTGACGCCGGTGCCCTTGCGGCCGGAAACGTCCACGCGCTTGCCGCCCGAGGCTTCGGCCGAGGCCAGGTAGCCCAGCTCGGCGGCGCAGGCGGGGGAAAGCGCCACCATCTCGTAGCTGAAGTGCACGCTGCGCGCGGCCTCGTGTTCGGCGCCAAGGGCGCGCAGGCCGGCGACGACGACTTCCTGCAGGTAGCTCTGGCGGACGTCAATCACGTTGAAGACCCAGACGCCGCGGCCGAAGGCGGGCGCGCCGGGCGCGGAGCGATCGGCGGTGGTCCAGGCGACGTGGCCGGAGGGATATTCATAAAACCGCGCGTAGCCGAACTCGAGCGGCAGCAGGCCGAACTTCCACATCTGGTAGGCGATGTCCTTGCCGACATAGGTCACGGTGCCGTTGGAGCGGACGATGACCTTGGTTTCCTCCTCGCCTTCGGGGCCGCGCGCCTCGGCGCGGTCCATGACCCAGCAGCCGGCGTTCTTGCCCGCGCTCTCCAGGCGGATGGCGCCGCGCTGGCGCAGGAGGGCGAAGGCGTGGCGCCAGAGGTCGAGATGCAGGATTTCGCTCTCCCGCGGCAGGAGGTCGTATTCGACGTCGATGCGCTGCATGGTGCGGAGATGGCAGCGGGCGATGGCGGTGGAGATGACGGCAGCGAGGGTGGCGATGGGATTGGCGCCGGCTTCGATCGCCTGCAGCGTGGCCGGGCGCCAGGCGGCGAGGTCGTCCGGGTGCTGTTCGTAGTGCTGGGCGATGGCGGCGTAGAGGTCCCAGCAGAGATAGTCGAAGCGCACGGCGGGATCGGCGAGGACGGTTTCGACCTGGGCGATGGCGGCGGCGGCATCGCCGGCGGCGCCGTTGAGATAGAGGAAGGCGGCGGCGACGTCGGCCACCTGGACGCCGGTGTTGTCCTGCAGGTTTTGGACTTCGACGGTTTCGCCGCGGCGGCGCAGCAGCCGCACCCAGGTGTCGCCCAGAACGGCGTTGCGCAGATGGCCGATATGCGCGGCTTTGTTGGGGTTGATGTTGGTATGCTCAACGATCGCTTTAGCTTCCAGCAGGGGCTGCAGGGCGGCCGGAGCGGCGGCCAGGGCGGCGGCGGCGGCGCGGTCGGCGAAAAAATTCAAGTAGCCGGCGCCGGCGACCTCGACGCGGGCGAAGCCCGCAGGGAGGGCGAGGGTGGTGGCGATCTCCTGGGCGATGGCGCGCGGTGGCCGGCGCAGCG
>JAKAOE010000304.1 GCA_021823305.1 Acidobacteriota bacterium | reverse complement strand
GCCGCCGGGGACGCCCGACAGCGCGGAGTTCAACTTCGTCGAGCCCAGCCACACCAATCCGGCCGAGGCGTACGCCGAAATGGACAACCGCAACGTGGGTGACTACCGGCCGCACATCTACCGCACACGCGACTACGGAGCGCACTGGACCGAGATCGTTACCGGGCTGCCGGTGGGGCGGCCGGAGGGGAGCTTCGTGCGCGTGGTGCGCGAGGACCCGAAGACGCCGGGGCTGCTGTTTTGCGGGACGGAGAACACGGTTTACGTTTCGTTCGACGACGGCGATCATTGGCAGACGCTGCGGCAGAACCTGCCGACGACGTCGGTCCGCGACCTGGTGATCCACGGGCACGACCTGGTGATCGGGACCTACGGGCGCGGGTTCTGGATCCTGGACGACATGTCGCCGCTGCGGCAGTTGGCGAGAGGCGGCGCGGCGCGGATCGAGGCGCAGGCGGCGCATCTGTTCCGGCCGGGGACGGCGATCCGGGCGCACAACAACCTGAACGCGGACACGCCATTTCCGCCGGAGGTGCCGCACAACGCGAATCCGCCGGCGGGGGCGATCCTGTATTACTGGCTGAAGGCGCCGGCGCAGGGGCCGGTGACGATCACGATCCGCGACGCGCAGGGGCGGCTGGTGCGGCGGCTGTCGAGCGTGGTGTCGCCGGAGATGGCGGCTTTCGCGCACGCGCCGCAGACGGTGCCGGAGTACTGGAAGCAGCCGCTGCGGCCGCCGGCGACGGGCGCGGGGATGCACCGGACGAATTGGGACCTGCACTATGCGCGGCCGCCGGAGGCGCGGCTGAGCCTGCCGATGACGGCGATCTATCACGACACGCCGGCCGCGCCGCGCGGGCCGATGGCGCTGCCGGGCGTGTACACGGTGACGCTGCGGGTGGACGGGAGGAGCTACAGACGGAAGCTGACCCTGGTGAACGATCCGCGCGAGGGGAGCGAGCCGGCGGTGACGGCGGCGCTGGAGGCGCTGCACGATCTGCAGATGCGCGTGATGGCCGGGCTGCGGACGGCGCAACGGGCGAGCGCGGCGCTGCGGGCGCTGCCGGAGGCGGCGGCGGCGCGCGGCGTGCTCGGCGGCGGGCGCGGGCGGGGCGGGTTCTTCGGCCGGGGCGCGGCGGCGGGGCCGCCGACGGTAGCGTCGGTGGAGGGCGAATTCAACCGGCTGCTGGGGCTGCTCGACGGGCCGAGCGACGCGGCGCCGACCGGGGCGCAGGAGGGCGACGCCACGCTCGCCTGCCGGCACCTCAATGCGGTGCTGGCGCGGGGGCGGGCGCTGGGGGCGCGGGTGCCGGCGGCGGTGGCGTGCCCGGCATCACAGTGAGCAGCCCGGCACGGCGGGATACTGGGGTATGGCGCAAGATCATGTAATCTGCCCGAAGTGCCATCTGCCCATCCGGGAAGGGCAGCTCTCGATCACGCACCTGGGCAAAACGTATCACCGCAACTGCGCGCCGCCGCCGGAGACGGCCGGAGAGAAGGACAACCCCTACGAGAAGCAGTTCGGGATTTGAGGCTCAGGCGCGCGGCGCGGGCTCGAAGTGGCACGGCCACTTTTTGCCCGGGTCGCTCGCTTTGCTCGCTCGGCTGGCAAGTTTCGATCCAGGGCAACGCACACCCGCTGGCGTTCAGGCTTGAGGTGCGGGCTCGAACATGAGCTCATCCACGTAGCACCAGCCCCAATCCTCGCCGGGCTCGAAGGAGCGGACGATGGGGTGGTGAGTCTGGTGGAAGTGCTTGGTGGCGTGCTTGTTTTTCGAGCTGTCGCAGCAACCGACGTGGCCGCAGGTGAGGCAGAGGCGGAGGTGGACCCAGCGGTCGCCAATCTTGAGGCAGTCTTCGCAACCGGCGGCGCTGGGGGTGACGGCGCGGACTTCCTTGAGGTGGGAGCAGCGAGCGGACATGGGTGGGCCTCCTGGGGGTAGTGTACCCGGCGCGCAATGGTAAAATGGGCACTGTTCGCGGGCGGCTCGGGCCGCGCGCGGACTCCCGCCCGCGCGCGTCCCCGTCGTCTAGCCCGGCCTAGGACACCGCCCTTTCACGGCGATAACACGGGTTCGAATCCCGTCGGGGACGCCAAGAAGACGAAACGATGAACGTTCCTTACGCGAAGAAGTGGGAGAAGGAAACGGACAGTCTGCGGAAGATCGCGCTCGACTGCGGCCTGACGGAAGAGCAGAAGTGGGGCAAGTGCTGCTTCACCCTGCGGGGAAAAAATGTCGCGATCGTGATTCCGCTCAAGGAGTCGTGCGCGCTGGCGTTTTTCAAAGGCGCTCTGCTCAAGGACCCGAAGCGCATCTTGCAAAAGGCGGGCGAGCACGCGCAGGCGGGGCGGTGGATCAAATTCACTTCGGTCCAAGAGATCGCGTCGCTGCGGTCAACCGTGGCGGCCTACATCCGCGAGGCGATCGAGATCGAGGCGTCCGGGAAGAAGGTTGCGCTTAAGAAAATTTCCGACTACGCGATACCCGAGGAATTGCAGGCCGAGCTCGATGCGGACGCGAAGCTCAGGGCCGCATTCGCAGCGTTGACGCCGGGCCGAAGGAAGTCCCACATCTTTTACATCGCCAGCGCGAAGCAGGCAAAGACCAGGGTGGAGCGGACGGCGAAGTGCGTACCGTTGATCCTGGGCGGCCGCGGGTTCAACGAGCGACGCTGATGGCGGCGCGCTGACCGATGGCATCATTTGACAATTTCTGCCATTGGGCCGATGCTGAGGTTGCGATGGCCAAGAGCGCACAAACGATGAATGTCTCGCTGCCCGCGCCGCTCAAGGCGTTTGTCGACGAGCAGTTGGCGGCGGGGCGGTACAGCACGGCCAGCGAGTACATCCGCGAGTTGATCCGGGAGGACGAACGGCGCAAGGCCGAAGAGCGGGTTGAGAGCCTGCTGCTTGAGGGCCTGGAGAGCCCGAAGAGCGCCCTGACCCGGGGCGATTTTGCGCGCGTCCGGCGAGATGCCCTGGCCCGGCTCAAGGCCCGGCGCAGATAGCGGAGGCCGAACGGCGCGCGTTACCAAGCACGAAGCGGCGCTACGCGATCTGGTTGAACACTACGTTTTCCTCGCCGAGAGCGCCGGGCTGGAAACCGCCGAGCGATTTCTTGCGCGTGCGGAGGCCAGCTTTCGGGAGCTGGGGCGATTCCCGGAGATGGGCGCGAGGATCGATCTCCGAAATGCGGCGCTGCTGGGCCTGCGACGCTGGAAGGTGAAGGAGTTCGAGACGTTCCTGATCTTCTACCTGGCCGGCCCAAGTGAGGTTACGATCGTACGCGTCTTGCAAGGCGCGCGCGACTGGCTCGCGCTGATCGAACAGCAATGACCCCGCAAACGCGGGAGCCTTCGCCCGGCGCAAATCTCAGCGCAGCCGCACCGCCAGTTGTAAGATGGCGGCTGAAGAGCGCCGGGGATGCGCTACCAAACCGCCAAACGAACAGCCACAATGCGGTTCCGGCGCCAAGACATTGACCTGGAGCTGACGCCCGGTCGCTCTCCGCGGGTCGCCGCCAACATTCGCGCCGAGGCGATCGCGGACACGCTGCGGTCGATTCCGCGCGGCAAGGTGGCGACGTATGGGCAGGTGGCGGCGGCGGCAGGCTATCCACGCCATCACCGCGCGGTGGCCAGCCTGCTGCGAACGATGGCTCCGGACGAGTATCCGTGGCATCGCGTTGTCGGCGCCGGCGGCGAGATCAAAACGCCAGGAAGCGCGGCGGCCGAGCAGCGGCTGCGGCT
>JAKAOE010000303.1 GCA_021823305.1 Acidobacteriota bacterium | reverse complement strand
CTACGGCGCCATCGCCCTCCCCATCGGCTGGCCCCTGCGCTACTCCCACTCCCCCGGCGAAGTCATCGCCACGCGCGATCTGGACAGCCTGACGCGCATGTTGGTCACCCTGGCGCACTCCTGGTAGCAACCCTCAATGCCCCGAGGCGGCTACGCCGACCTACGCGCTCAGCGTGCCGCGTCGCGGCCGTTCACCGCGTAAACGCCGCGGGCGGGCGGAAATCAGCGAGCTGGCTCCCAAGCCGTGGGCGGCGGCAACGGCTGCGGCGTTGACATGTGCTCAACATGCAAATATGCTGCCGGAACATGCCCGACGCCATGCACCGCACGCTGAAGGCGCGCGCGGCTTTGGCCGGCAGGTCGCTTTCCGACTACCTCCTGCAGGAGCTGAAGCAGGTCGCCGAACGGCCCACGCTCGACGAGATGCGCCGCCGCATCGCCTCCCGCGCGCCGGTGGAGTTGCCCCAGCCCGCCGCCGACATGCTTCGCGAGGAGCGCGAGAACCGGACCCGGCACCTGCTCGACGTCATTGGAGCGCCCGTCCGCCGCAAGGCCGGCCGATCACGCGGCTAGGCCGCGTCGCGCGGGCTCATGCTGGTCGTCGCCGCATCGGCACTGTTCGAAGTGCTGCTCGAAACCGAAATCGGGGCCAGGATCGGCGCGCGCCTCTTCGCCGCCGGCGAGACGCTGCATGCCCCCGACCTCAGCGACCTCGAGTGCGCCCAGGTCTTCCGGCGTCATGTGCAGGCGGCGGCAATTTCCGCGACCCGCGCCGCGGAGGCGCTCGACGATCTGGCAAACCTCCCGCTCACCCGCTATCCCCACGACATCCTGCTGCCCCGCATTTGGGAGCTGCGCCATGCGCTCAGCGCCTACGACGCGGCCTACCTGGCGTCGGCCGAAATCCTCGACGCCCCGCTGGTGACCCGCGCCCGCGCCCTCGCCGCCAGCCATGTCCGGGTCGAGTTGTTTTAGTCGGCGCGTCAGCCCCCACCCGCCACGCCTGCCCGCCACCGCCGATTCACCGCCGCCGCCGCGGCGCGCGTAGCCCGGGCTGGCTGCCCCCGTGCCGCGCCAGTGCCCGGGCGCTCTCCCGTTCCACCAGCGCCCGCAGCGCCTCGTTCACGAGCTGCGAGTCCTCTGGAATTTTCGTGAGTGCTCGCGCGCGCGCGAGCAGCACGGCGTCGACCTCAATCGTGAGCCGCATCGGCGTCCCACCCCGCTCCGATGCCCATTGCCCCGCGCGTGCCGTACTCGCTCCGGGGCGCCGGATGCCGAACGCCCACGTCCCGGCGTCGGCAGCGTCGCCGACACCACCACGTAGTACGGCATCATCGCGTGTCCCTTCACCAGCCGCAGACCATCCTGCGCCTCGAGATCGTGCGGCAGGTTGGGGAAGAAATCCCGCCCGCGGCCCTCGATGTGGGTCCAGCGCGTGCTCAGTTCAATGTTGTATCGGCCCCATCGCCTGAATCGCGAAATACCGGCTGTCGAACCAGCCGGGCACTTTGCCAAGCTGTGTCGGCATCAACCCATAGGCCTGCAGGACGATGTGATGTAGATCGGTCGTCAAGCTCAGGTGAACCGGATCGCCGTTCTCGTCAAAGTCAAAACCCCCAGCCGCGCCGCCGTCCGCCGGCTTCACGCTCGCCGCTGCAAAGCTCGGCAGCGGCGCTTGCACTTTCTGCGGCGCCGGCGCCGCGCTAGCCGCCAATCCGATTGCGCCCACCCCCAGCAGCGTCGCCGCCAGCAGCGCCCCGCGCCCCGCCGGGCGCCATCGCCCGCCATCCAGCAGCGCGGTCACCCGGCGCCCCAACTGCGACGTGCCCACCAGGCCGATCGTCGCTGTCGCCGCCTACTGCCCCTGCGCGGCGAACTCCTGGTTGAGCGCCTCGAGCGCCTGCGGGCTGCCGCTGAAGATGTTGTAGGGCGGCTGGCGGTACTGCAGCATCTGCTGCCAGATCAGCTCCTCGTCGCTCGAATCGATCCCCCAGCCGCCCATGTACTGCAGCCGCAGGTCCGAGTCCAGGTTGAGCGGCGCGCCCCTGGTCCACGCCGCCAGGTCGCCCGCGCTGTCGGCGAAGGTCGAGAGCAGATCCACCGCCGAGTTCACCCCGACTTCCTGCAGCGAGGCCAGCACCGGCGCGTAGTCCGGCTGCATCAGCCGCGCCTGGATCCGGTCCACGTTGATGCGCAGCGGCCCGGCCTGCCCCAGCAGCACCAAATCGTACCCCTGCCCGTTGACCGTGTTGCCCCACACCGAGCCGTGCGGAAACACCGCGAAGAACGTCGCCAGCTCGCTCTGCACCGTGGCCACGTCGCTCTCGTAGAGCGGCACGTAGAGCGAGAACATCCCGCCGGGATTCAGATGCGCCCGCACCGCCTCGAAGTACTGCTTCGAGTAGATCGCCGCCGTCCCCTTCACGAAAATGTCGAGCGGGTCGCTGGCGATCACGTCGAACTTGCGCTTGGTGGTCAGCAGGTAGTGGCGCGCGTCATCGTAGACCATGCGCGTCCTGGGGTTGTGCAGCACGTCGTAGTCGGCCCGGGCGAAGTACTTGGTCGCGGTCGGCGGAATCACCGGTTCGATCTCGCAGATGGTGATGCGCCGGATGGTGGGATAGCGGGTGAACGTGCCCGCGCTCACCCCCGCCCCGAACCCGATCCCCAGCACCGACTTCGGGTCCGGGTTCAGCAGCGCCGGAATCTCGCCCACCATGCGCTGCAGCTTCATGTCGAACGGCTCGGTGGTCGCCTCCACGTGCCCGTTCACGTCGATCTCCATCGCGCCGTCGTTCCACTGTGTCACCGCGATGGACGAGTTCCGCCCCTCCACCATCGTCACCAGCCGCGACTCGCCCAGCATGGACGCCATCTTGCGCCCGTACGCCACCAGCTCGCCCGGAATCGGGTCCATCTTCACCGTCAGCAGGACCGCCGCCGCCACCCCCGCCAGCGTCCAGCCCACGCGCGCGGCGGTCCGGCGCCGCGCCAGCTCCGGTACGATCAGCAGCAGCCCGCTCGCCGCCGCCAGCACCACCAGCAGCCGCTGGCAGTCGAGCGTCCCGATCGCCGGCACCAGCCACAAACTCACCACCAGCGCCCCCGCGATCGCCCCCAGCGTGTTCGCCGCGTACACCCCGCCGACGATCCTGCCCGGGTCTTCGCCCTCCTCCGCCGCGGCCGCCAGGGCCAGCGGGAAACTCGCCCCCCACAGCACCGCCGCCGGCAGCAGCGCCCAGAGGCAGCGCGCCCAGTCGATCTGGAAGGTGAAGTACGGGCTCGAGGTCAGGAACGGATTGATTGGCCAGTAGGGCAGGGAATCGGCGATCTGCCACGACGTCCACGCGATGCCCAGCACCAGCAGCATCTGGCTCCAGCCCAGCGCCCAGCGCGGGTTCATGCGCTTGCCCAGCCCCGCGCCCGCCGCGCTGCCCGCGCCCATCCCGATCAAAAACGTCGCCAGGATCAGCGCGAAGGCGTACACCGTCGCCCCCAGCAGCATGCCGAACTGCCGCGTCCAGACCACCTCGCCGCCCAGCGCCGTCGCCCCCGACAGCCCGATCGCGACATAGACCGGCCAGCGCCTCGCCGATCGCTGCCCGCTGGCCGCTGCCCGCTGGCCGCTGAGCGCCGCCCGCTTCTCCCCCGCCGGCGTTCCCCTCGCAACCAGCCACGCCCCGCCCGCCACGGCGAAATTCACCGCCGCCGCCGCGTACGTCGCCAGCGCCATGTCGAACAGCCGCAGCAGCCAGAACGCCGCCA
>JAKAOE010000302.1 GCA_021823305.1 Acidobacteriota bacterium | reverse complement strand
AGCAGGTCCAGGCGCCGGTAGCGCGGGCATTCCGTCACCCAGGCCGGATATTGGATCGACGACGCGATCTTCTTGAACACGGCGCCTCGCGAACAGAAACGGTCGCGGGCCTGTTACCATATCCTTGCGGCAATGGGTAGCGGGGGGTGCCCCGCTCCCTTGATGCCGGGGAGTCAATCCCAGCGGTCGATGAAGTAGCGTGCGCTGCGGCCGGCCGCGGTCACGACCAGCCGGACCCCGGCTGACTTCGGATTCAAGGCGTAGCCGCACGCCGAGGCGCTTTCCCTGCCGCCGATCGCGGCCCGCCCGGAATACGCCTCGATCGTCGCCCGCACGGAATGCAGCTCGCCGCGCAGACATTCCGGGAACAGGCAGTTCCCCTGATTGATGTTCCGGTCGATCGCGCCCGCCAGGACCAGCACGGCGCCTTCGCCCATCTGCATCATCGGGTCACGCCCCCAAAGCCACGGCTGCGGCGCTACCGCCGTCACCGCAACATGGCTCCCGGCCGCCAGTCCCCATTGTTCGGCGAGGGATCCGTGGGCATAGACATACGTCGAAACCGGGTTGCGGGCGTCCTCGCGGTCCCATTTCAGGATCGGCGGCGCATCCGCGTGGGCAGCCGTCAGGAACCCGACGAAGTTGGCGGCGCCGGGCGGCACCAGGAACGCCACGGATTCAGCGTCCGGCAGCACGGTTGCCGCAAACTTCACCCAGGTCATCGTCGCTTCCGGCAGATCAACGGCGGCCACGTCGTTGAAGGACTCCTTCGGCTGCAAATGGCCGAAAACACCGGCGGTCTCGCCCGCAGCGTCGGGCAGACGCGGCGTCCAGATAGTGCGCAGCTCGTCCAGCCGCGCGAACCGGCGTTCCAGCGACCGCGCAAGGCCAAGCTGTTCGACAATCTTCTCGGCCTGAGCGATGTTGCCGCTCGCGGGAGGCGCCTGCGGGCGCTGGTAGCGCAGCCCATGCACCTTGGCGTTGAAGTTGCGCCTGATATCGGCGAACGGCAGCCCGGCCGCGATGTCCTCCAGCAGGCTGCCGACCACGGACGCGCGCGGATGACAGTAGCCCTCCGGAGCCGAGGCGATTGCCTGCCACAGGATATTGTCGCGGTGGCGGCCGTTCTTCTGGCCGGCGCGCCGGGCGTGCAGGTCGAGCAGCCACTTCACCGGCCCGACGAATTTCTGCGCGCCGTTGACGGCGTCCGCTTCCAGGACGCGGAGCGCCTCGTTGAGCAGGTTGGTCTGGAACTCGGCGAGCGCGCGGGCCACAGTGCGGAAATCCTCACGGCTGGCGGCCATCGCCTGTCCCGGTGTGCGCGTGCGTCCGGAGAAAAGCCTCCCGGTCGGCGCCTCCACGGAAATATGGGTCCAGTCGCCGGTTCTCGGCGTCCCCCAAACTGACGCGCGGGACAGGAACAGGCCCGTCACCCGCGCATGCCTCACTTTGTGGCGCAGCGCCGCAACGGCGGAGCGGTAGAACTCGGGCACGAATTCATCGTTCCACATCGCTGCGTGGGATGCACCATCATGGCTGATCGCGACCAGTCCGCCGAACGTCCTGAAGAACTGGCGGCAGGCGGCGCATGTGTGGATCTGCCGTTCGGCCGACAGATTATCGAGGAACAGATCGAACAGGCCGCGCGCGTCGGTCGTGAAGAACATGCCGGAGGCAAGCCCCGTCATGCCAGCAAACGTCTTGCGCACACCTTGCAGGAACACCGCGTAATCAGTGTCATGGTCGTGCATTGTCGCCGCCGCTGCCGTGATTTTCGGCGCCCTGCGGTTGCGATTCGGATGATTGATCATGAGGGGGATCGCCCTGCCCACTGGATACCGCCGAGGCGCGCGGAGAAGGTGGTGCCATCCGGGGGGATCGAACCCGCGACCTCTGGTTTACAAGACCAGTGCTCTACCGACTGAGCTAGGATGGCGCGGAAGGTCTATCCTTGCGCAGGTTTCCCGTCAACGCTGGAAAATCGAAACCGGCGCCGCCGCCAATGATGTGCCGCCCGGCCGCAGTGGCAACGCGCGCTTCGGTTCGCCGAACGCATAGACCAGGCTCTCGCCGCGGTCGGGCGAGCGGCCGATGCGCTTCTGGATGTCCTCCTTGCTCTCCACCTGGATCCCGTTCAGCCGCATCGTGAAGCGTGGCGCGGTCAGGTCCGCCAGAATCTGGCGGTCAGGCGGGATCGCCAATTGCTCGGCTTCGGGCACATTCGGATCCAGCGCCTCACGCAATTGCCACCACCACTGCGCCCGCATGTTCATGAAGCGCAGCGTGCGCGCCTTGTCGCGCGCCCGGCTGGACGCCTGGCTGTTCATCGGGTGCGCGTTCATGCCCAGCGCGCGCGCCATGTCGAACGGCGACGAGCCGACGCCGATCACGTCGATCTTCACATCCGGCGCCTCGCCGGCCGGGATGATGCCCTGGATCATGCGGGCAATCTCCAGGCCGTCCTTGGTGCGGCTGCCGCGCTCAATGACCTGCTCGCCGAACCAGCCGTTTTCGTAGAGCGGCGTAATCACGCTGAAGTCCTCGCCGCCGCGCGCCACGTCCACGCCCAGCGCCACCAGCGCGGCGCGCTCGCGCGTCTCCGTGTCGATATTGCCGTCCGGACGCCAGCGCTTCTGCGCCGCGATCACCCAGGATGACGGGATGACCTGCTCGGGCACGTCTTTCTGGCCGATCTGGAAATCGCCATACAGCATCTGCGAGCGCAGCGGCTCCGGCATGGCCTGCAGCACGGACATGTAGCCCGCCGCCATCATGTAGGGGTTGTCCGTGACCAGCGATCGGATGAAGGTGCGCGACCGCGGCTTGATCAACTCTGTCTTGCCGGTACGTTCGTCGGTCCACTCGAACGGCGCGCCGTCCGGCCGCTCAAAGTCCTTGTCGCCAATCGCGGCATACCAGCGCAGTTCGCCATCCTTCGCCGGGTTCGGGTGCTTCGGGTCCAGCCACGGCCCCCAGTATTCCACCACCCAGTCGCCCTCGGCGTCGGTCGGCGGGTTGCCGGCGCAGATGACGCGGCAGCGGCGATTGGCATCCTCCGGACGCGCCGGACGGTTCCAGCCGATCAGGAAGCGGAATTGGTCCCTGGTGAAATGGCAGATCTCGTCCAGACAAATCAAGTCGTGCGGCCGGCCCTGGAACTTCTTGACGCTGTCCGGCTTGTCCACACCGCCCAGTTCGATGATGCGGCCGTCGTCCAGAACCCAGCGTTTCCACTTGCCGTTCCATCGTCCGCGCCGCGCGACGATATTCGTCAGGCGCTGCTGGATGCCCTCGAGCTGCGGTTCCTGCCGCCGGAAGATGATCGACACCTGGTGCAGCGTGAGGGCTGCGCCGATCATGGTCTCGGTTTTGGATCCCCCGGCTCCGCCGCCGAAAAATACGATGTCAGCTTCGCTTGCGAGGCACCTTTCCTGCGGACTTCCGGGGATCGGCATCCACAGCACCTGCCGGCGCCGCTTCTCGATCTCGGCCAGCACCATCTGGCGCAGCGCCGCCCGCCGTTCCGCCGTCAATGGCCTTGAGGAGAGCAGCGAGGCCGGCGTCGTCGAGCGCGCCGAGGTCAAGCGGCGGACCGCCGTCTCCGTCGCCATCCTTGCCGCTGCTGCTGCCCTTGTCCGCTTCATCCGCCTTCCCGATCCCCGCCGAGCGCGTCAGAACGCCCAGCATACCGCGGTCCCCGGCCAGCGCCTTCTCCACCGCCAGCATGCCGATCCGCGCCGCAATCACCTCGGCGCCGCGGCGCAGT
>JAKAOE010000301.1 GCA_021823305.1 Acidobacteriota bacterium | reverse complement strand
AGGTAGCGCCACCAGCCGCCGAGCGAGGCGGCCAGCGCCAAACAGAAGAAGTAGGGCGCCTCCAGCCGTCCCAGCCGCAGGCCGCATCCGCGGCCCAGCGCCACCGCCGCCACCAGCGCGTAGCCCGCCGCCTGCGCCCACGCCAGGCCGAGCACGCCGGCGCCGAACCGGCCGGCCGGCGCCCACAGCAGCGCCGTGCCACTCGCCAGCGCCAGCGCCAGCCACAGCGCCGAGACCGGGCGCAGCGTCTGGTGGCAGAGCACCTGCGTTCCGCGCCCCCATCCCAGCCGCCGCCACTGCCCGCGCAGGCAGGCGAGCGCGCTCCAGCGGCCCACCGCCATGCGCCGCCGCCGCTCCCACTCGTCGGCGTCGCCGGCGGCGGCTTCCTCGAACGAGCGCGCCTCCGGCGCCGCCACCACACGCTCGCCGCGCAGCAGCACCTGCAGCAGGGCGAACAGATCGTCGCAGATCATGGTCGGCGGCAGCGGCGTCCAGGCCGCGCGCCGCAGCGCCAGCGCTTCGCCGTAAGCCGCCACCGCCGAGCCCGCGCCGGTTTCGCACGCCATCAGCCAGGCTTCGTAGCGCCAATAAACGTTCTCGCCTCCGCCCACGCCCGCATCCGCCGCCACCGCCTTGCGTCCCACCGCCGCCCCCACGCGTGGGTCGGCGAACGGCGCGGCGAGGTGGCGCAAGGCCTGGGGCGAGAAACGGTTGTTGGCGTCGGTCAGCACCACCAGCTCGCCTTCGGCCGCCAGCACCGCGCGGTTGACCGCCGCCGCCTTGCCCAGCCGTTGCGGCGCGCTCAGCAGCCGCAGCCGCGCGCCCTGGCCGTTCTGCGCCGCCTGCAGGCGGCGCACCCGCTCGGCGGTGCCGTCCTGCGAGCCGTCCTCGCTCACCAGAATCTCGAACCGGCCGGCGGGGTAGTCCTGCTCCCACAGGTTGCGCACGCGGGCCTCGATGGCGTCGGCTTCGTTATGCGCCGAAACAATCACCGTCAGCCACGGCCACGCCTCCGCCGGCGCATCGGGCGCCAACCGCCGCGGCCGGAACGGCCGCCAACGCGCGAGCTGCGCGATCACTGCGGGATAGCCCAGCCACAGCCCGGCCAACAGTCCCAGGCAGAGCAGGAATAGCGCCCCGTCCAGCCGCCAGGCGAGCAGCCCCAGGTTCATGCCGCCGCCTCGCGCGCGGCGCCCTGCCATAGCTGTGCCAGCTGTGCCACGTTGGCGGCTAGGTCGAACTCGGCGCGCACCCGGCGCTGCGCCGCCGCGCCCAGCCGCCGCCGCTCGTCCGCATCCGCCAGCCGCGCCACCGCCCGCGCCAGCGCCTCGGCGTCGCCCGGCGGCACCAGCAGACCGTCCTGCCCGTCGGCAATCAGCTCCGGAATCCCCGACAGTCGGCTGGCGACCGCCGGCAGGCCCGCCGCCATCGCTTCCATCAACGCCACCGGAATGCCCTCCATCTGGCCCGAGGGAGCCACGATGCTGGGCAGTACGAACACATCCGCCGCCGCCATCGCCGCCGTCACCTCGCTTTCGGTGGCGACGCCGGCGAGTTCCACCATCGCTCCTAATCCGAGGGAGGCGATCTGGCGGCGCAACCGCTTCTCCAGCCCGCCGCCGCCGACGATGCGGCAATGGAACGCCTGCCCGCGGGCGCGCAGCCGCGCGCACGCCTCCACCAGAAAACGGTGGCCTTTGTACGCCTGCAGCGAGCCCACGCTCAACAGCCGCAGCGGCGCGCCCCCGCCTTCCTCCGTCCGCCGCGCCGCCAGCCCCGCCAGCGCTTCACACTCCACGCCGCAATGCACCACCGCGATCGGCGCACCTCCGCCGCCGCGCTCCCGCTCCAGCAGCGCCCGGTTGAAGCGGCTGATGGCCACCACCTGGCCGGCGGCGGCCATCTTGCGCCCCAGCATGGCGCGGTGCAGAAACAGGTCGTGCGCGTGGACGGTGAAGCTGAAGGGGATGCCGGTGAGGCGATGCGCGATCAGCGCCACCAGCGCCGGGTGGGTGGCATAGTGGGCGTGGATCTGCTTCACCCGGTCGCGCTCCATCCGTTCGGCGATGGCGGTGGCCTTGGGCCAGAAGGCCGCCGCCCCCAGCCACAGGTTGGCGTCGCCGCGGTTGTGCCAGAGCGCCTCGCCCAGCGCGGCGAGGTAGGCCCGCGGCCGCCGCCGCAGCCAGTGCAGTTGGCTGCCCGGTGCGCACCAGCCGGCGCGCCACACCGGCGCGCGCAACGCCTGCGCGCGCGCATGGCGCAGGCCCCGCACCCGCCGCAGCGGATAGACGTGTACTTTATGGCCTTGCCGCTCCAACTCCCACATCTCACGCAAGATGAACGTTTCGCTCAGCAGCGGATAGCGGGACACGACATAGCCGAGGGTCATAGGCGTGGCGATACGGCTTGCTCCGGGTTCTGATGCCGCTACGGATTGCCACGGTCAAAGGGCCGGGCGAGCGTTAGTAGCAATCCCTCCCGGCGGTACTAAATCGGCGCTTGGCCGGCCGGCGCCGGGGTTTCCCAGGCGGCGAGCACCGTCGCCGCGATCGCGTCCCAATCGTGCCGGGTGGCCGCCAGGCGAGCGGCGCAGCCGCCCATGACGGCGCGCGCGGCGGGGTCGCCGGCCAGCTGCGCCAGCGCCCGCGCCAGCGCGGCCGGGTCGTCGGGGGGAACCACCAGCCCGTTGCCGGCGATCAGTTCCGGCAGGCCGCCCACCTGGGTCACGATTAGCGGGCGGCCGAAGGTCAGCGCCAGGTGCGCCACACCGCTCTGCGAGGCGGCGCGATAGGGCAGCACCACGAAATCGGCGCGGCGAAAGTACCAGGCGATCTCGCCCAGCGGCACGTAGCGCCGGTCCCAGCGCACCCAGGCCTCGATCCCCAGCCGCCGCGCCTGCGCCTCCCAGGCCACCGGGCGCACGCCCGCCATCGGCATGCCGGCGATCAACGCCAGCGGCCGCTGCGCCGGCGGGATCGCCCGCAACGCCTCGAGCAGTACGCCGATGCCCTTGTACTCGCTCAGGCTGCCGAACAGCAACGCCACCGGCAGGCCGGCGGGCAGCCCGAAGCGGCGATCGAGGCCGGGGTCGGGGCCGGCCTGGGCGGCGATCCAGGTCTGGTTGCCGTGCGGGATGGCGACCGCCGGGCGCCGGGCGAAGCGCGCGAACTCGGCCTGCAGCGCGCGCCCGTGGACGAAGACGGTATCGAAGCTGGCGGCCATGCGCGCCCGCCAGGCGGCGGCCCGCAACAGGCGCCCGCGGCGGTTGTGCTCGAACGGGGTGACGTTGTGCCAGATATCGCTCAGCCGCCACGGCCCGCGCGCCAGACGGCGCACGAACCAGCCGTCGCAGCGGTGTTCGAGATCGGTCAGCAGGATCACGTCCGGCCGTTCGCGCCGCGCGATGCGCAGCACGTCGCCCCAGGCGCGCACGTAGAGCAGCCCGTGCCAGGCGCGCAGCAGCCGCCGCGGCAGGCCACGCGGGCGGCGGTGCGGATTCCAGGTGCGCAGCTCGGCGAGCAGCCGCACCGCCGCCTCGGGCGCGGCGGCGCACTCTTGATCGCGGCCGGTGAGCAGGCTGACCGCGTCCCCCTGCCGGCCCAGCGCCAGCGCCAGTTGCCAAGTGTAGTGCACCAGCCCGCCGCGCGCCAGGAACTCAACCGCCAAGACCCGCGGCCGTGCGGGCGTCGGCTGCGCCGCCTGCGCCATCCAGCACCTCCTCGTACAGACTCAGCAGGCCGCGCATCCAGGCGCCTTCGCTGTAGCAGGCCAGCGCCCG
>JAKAOE010000300.1 GCA_021823305.1 Acidobacteriota bacterium | reverse complement strand
CGGCGCGCGCGTTCTGGAACGCGCTCAGGTTCAGCACCGGAACGTCGGCCGCGGCGCTCGCCTGGAACACGTCAAACGGGCCGACAATCTGCGGAAAGCCGGGAAAGCTGAATCCGAACGCCGCCAGATTGATCTTCTGCCGCAACTCGCCCGCGCTCGCCTCCACGTGCGGCAGCAGCGCCGAGATCGCCGCCAGCCGCTGCGCCCGCGCCGCCTCGGTCCCGCTCTGCGCCAGCAGCGGCCCCAGATTGAACCGCAGCCCGCGCTGGATCGCCGCCGCCAGGCTCAGCCGCACCACGCCCGCGCCCGCCGCGCCCTGCGCCGCGCCGCCGGCCAGATCGGCGGCCGACGGCGCCGACAGTGGAAGGCGCACCTGCGGCGTCTCCACCGGCGGCGCCGGCGGCAGGCCCTGCCCCAGCGCCGCGGCTGCGGTCGCGCCCATCGCCATCGCCAAGATCGCCGCTCTCACGCTTGCCCTTCTCATCGCGCCGCCACTCCATTCCAGAAGAGTTCGAAAACGAACTGCTCGCCGTCAAACGCCGGGTCGTGGCGCGGTAATCCGGCGAACCGCATCACGAACATCCCCTTCACCAGCTCCATCAGCGCCATCGCCGCCGCCAGCGTGTTCACCGGCCGCAGCTCGCCCGAGTCCACCCCGGTCTGCAGCACTTCCGCCACGTACTCCGCCGCCTCGCGGTACAGCGCCTGCAGCGGCCCCCCCTGCAGCCGGCACATCGCCCCGAACTCGGTGACGTACATCCGCAGGAACTGCTCGTCCGATTTGAGGAACGCGAAGCGCACCCGCAGTCCGGCGCGAATCTTCTCCCGCACGCTCGCCTGCGCCTGCATCTCGCGCCGCGCCTGCGCGTGCATCTCGCGGAACCGCGAGGTCAGCGCCGCCCAGAAGATCGCGTCCTTGCTCTCGTAGTAGAGGTAGAGCGTGCCCTTGGCCACGCCCGCTTCGGCGGCGATCAAGTCCACGGTCGCGTTCGCGTAGCCGTGCTCGCCGAAGACTTTGCGCGCCGCCTCGAGAATCTCCGCCTCGCGGAATTCGGTCAGCGCCTGCCGCTTCGTTTTGCCCTGGAGTGTCATAATACTGACCAGTCAGTCAAAAAACTGATGGATCAGAATAACGCCAGGATGAAGTAATTGGCAAGGGGGAAAATTCCCCTATCGCTAAAAAACTGCCATCCGCCTATGCGTTTTTTCCATGCTCGAGGCTGAGCAGGAAGGCCTTCTTGGGCAGTCCCGTGGTGCCGGAATAGCCCACCAATGCTCCATCAGCTCCGATCACGCGATGGCAGGGCACGACGATCGCCAGCGGATTGCGACGGTTCGCCCCACCCACCGCGCGGCACGCCAGCGGCTTGCCCACCTTGCGCGCCACCTGCTTGTAGCTGGCGGTCGAGCCGTAGGGGATTTCGCACAGCGCGCGCCAGACCTTCTGCTGGAACGGCGTGCCCCGCGGATCGAGCGCGACATCGAAGTGGCGGCGCTTGCCGGCGAAGTACTCGCGCAACTGCCGCGCCAGCGCGGCCGTACGCGTCTCCGAGTCCTCCGCGCCCGCGGGGCCGGGGACATCGCCATAGCGCACCCAGCGTGCGCCGCGCGGCGACACCAGCAGCGTCATCGGGCCGAGCGGGGTGTCCACCACGTACCGGTATAAAACTTCCGATGCCATAGCTGCATTCTAGTGCGGCTCCGGCGTTGGTGTGGCCCGAGAAATTCAGCGTAGCTTCATGCTGCGGCCGCGAGTATACGGGGGAGGCACAAATGAAACTGTCATGCTTTTTGTCCGCGGCTCTGTTTCTCGCCGTCCTTCCCGCCCTGTCCTCACAATCCGGTCCTGATGCTCAGGCGCTGGTGGCCCAACTGCATCGCGCGCACCCCGAGATGAGCGAGATCGGCATTGACATGCAGACCTCGCGCGGCTGCCGCACCGTAGCCTCGACCGATCCGGGCGATCGCAACCAAGCCTGCGAGAGCGACGATATCGCGCCGATGCGCACGGGCAAGGAATCAATCAGCCGGGAAGGCAAGGAGTTGGACATCTCACTGCCGTTGCACGACGCGCACGGCCAGCTCATTGGCGCCATCGGCATCGAGCTCGCGCCGAAGTCCGGGGAGACTCGCGCGCAGGCCGTGAACCGCGTGCGCTCTGCCGTGGCCGCACTGGAGCGCCGAATAGAATCGAAGGACCAACTCCTGGGGCAGTGATGAGGCCGCTGTGCGCGCCGGGCCGCCCGGCGAGGCGCTCGACCGCGGCTGCGGCGCGCCTTGCTCTCCACCGGCTATCGGCGCGATAAGCAACGCGCCCGCACCCATTCGGGCGCCATGCGGCGCCGCGCTTCCGGACCGCGCCGTACCATGGGAGGGATGCTGCTCCTCGCCGGCCTCTCCGCCACCGCCGCCGCCGCGCTGGCGATCGTGCTGCTTGCGCGCGGCCAGCCGGCCGCGCGGCGTTTTCCCGTTTATGGCTGGATCGGGCTGGCCGCGATGGCGGCGTTCGAGGCCATGCTGGCGCTGCGCGTCGCCTGGCTGGCGACGTTCTTCACCGCGGTGATGTGGACTGCCTATATCGCCGTCGCCGACGCCGCGGTCTACCGCCGCCGCGGCGATTCGCTGTTGCGCCGGCCGGGCGGCTTCGTCGCGATGGCGGTGTTGTCGGTGCCGGCATGGCTGATCTTCGAGCTCTACAATCTGCGCCTGCGCAATTGGGCCTACGTCGGGGTGCCGCACAACTTCTGGCGCTTCTCGCTGGGCGCGGCCTGGGCGTTCGCCACCATCTTTCCCGGCATCTTCGAGACCGCCGATCTGGTCCACTGCGGCTGGGCGCAGCGCCTGCGCAGCCGTGCCTGGCGCACGAAGCCGCGCTGGGGTTGGGCCATGTTCGGCGCGGCGCTGCTGGCGGCGCCGCTGCTGGCGCCGGCGCGCTGGGCGCCCTACCTGTTCGCGCCGGTCTGGGCGGGGTTCATCTTCCTGCTGGAGCCGCTGCAGCGCGCGCTCGGCTGGCCGTCGCTGCTCGCCGATCTCGAATCCGGGCGGCCCGGCCGGGCGGTGGCGCTGCTCGCCGGCGGCGCGGCGTGCGGCTTCTTTTGGGAGTTCTGGAACTTCTGGGCGGCGGCGCGCTGGGTTTACATTTTCCCCATCCTGCACCACGACCGCGTCTTCGCCATGCCGCTGCCGGGGTTTTTGGGTTTCCCGCCGTTCGCGATCGAGTGTTTCGGCCTCTATGTCGTGCTCGCCGGCGCGCTGCTGCCGCCCGCTTGGCGCCTGGCGCTGCTGCCGGAATCCCGCGTGAGCGAGGCGCGCGCGGGCGTCAGCCACCCCCGGGCATGCTAGTCTGATCGCCAGAGGCTCTGTCGAAGCGATCATGCCAGGGCGTACGGACAGGAAGAACGCGCTGCTGCGAGTGGGCGGCTTGGTGTTCATCGCGGCGGTGATCCTGGTGCTGGCGATTTTCGCCACCACCGCCCAGTTCTCCTGGTTCTCGCGCCAGATCACCATCTATACCTACGTGCCCGACGCCGGTGGCATGCGCAGCGGGGCGCAGGTGAACCTGGAAGGGGTGGCGATCGGCAACGTCACCGCCGTCCATCTGGCCGAGCATCCGCCGGATCCGAAAATGCCGGTCAAGGTGACGATGAACGTCAACCCCGGCCATCAGCGCTGGCTGCGCGCCGACTCGACCGTGGTGCTGGGCACCGCCGGGCCGCTGGGCCAGACGCTGGTGAACATCAGCGCCGGCACGCTCGCCGCCCCACCCGCGCGCAACGGCACC
>JAKAOE010000299.1 GCA_021823305.1 Acidobacteriota bacterium | reverse complement strand
TGGAGTTGGAAGTCGGCAAGGGAGAGTTCGTCTTTCTTGTCGGGCCGAGCGGTGCCGGCAAGACGACACTGCTCAGGCTTTTGTTCCGCGAAGAGGTACCGACGAGCGGTTCCGTGATCGTGAACGGTCACGACGTGGGGCGCATGCGGCCGCGCCAGATACAGCCCCGCCGCCAGCGCCAGCGCGGCCGCTGCCAGCAGCGCCGCGCGCGCCCGCGCGCCCCACGCCACACCGCGCGCCCGCGCCTCGGGCGGCGCCGCGGGCAGCGCCGCCAACACACGCGCGCCCAACTCGGCCGGTGTTTCCGGCGCGGCGTCCGGAGCGGCGGCGGCGAGCAGCGCCTCCAGGCGCGCCGTCTGCTCGCGGCAGGCGGCGCAGCCGTCGAGATGCTGCATCCAGCGTGGCTCGCCGAAACCGAGCGCGCAGGCGGTGATCTGGTTCTCCTGGAGGTGCTTCATGCCGGTTCTCCCAGGGCGCGCCGCAACTTGCGCACGCCGCGAAAGATGGTGTTCTTGGCGGCCGACTCGCGCAGCCCCAGCGCCATCGCGATCTCGGCGATGGACCAGTGTTCGCAATGCCGCAGGGCGAAGGCGGCGCGCTCATTCGGGCTCAGCTCCGCCAGCGCCGCCCCGATCCGCCGCCGCGCCTCGCGGCTCAGGGCCAGCCGCTCCGGGTCCGGCCCCGCGCTCACCGCCTCGGGCGGGTCGTCGCCGGCCGGCGTTTGCGGCTGCGTCCGTTGCCGCCGCAGCCAGTCCAGGCCGGCGTTGACGCAGATGCGATGCAGCCAGGTGGAGGCGCTGGCGCGCGCGTCGAACTGGGGCCAGGCGCGGTAGGCGCGCAGGAACGTCTCCTGCACCAGGTCCTCGGCGTCTTGCGCTTGGCGGGTCATGCGATAGGCCAGGCGGTAGAGGCGGGGGGCATAGAGCTCCACCAATTGGTGGAATTCCGGTGTCGCCAGGGCGGGCTCCACCACGCCCGGCGCCACCCATTCCTCCGCCGCGTCCGTCATTCGCCACCTTGGACGCAGCCCCGCGCCGCCGGTTAGCCTGGTGCTCACCCCGCTACTCCTTGCTCCGCCGCCCCGCCAACGTATGGCGAATCTGGCGCGCCAGCCCCAGCATCCGCCGCTCGTCGGCCGGTGTGAGCCGCCAGCGCAGCAGCATGGCCCGTACCGCACGCGTCTGGCTGGCGCGGTGCGCTTCGCGCACCGCGCCCAACGCTTCCAGCAGCGGATACCACGCCTCCAGCAGCCGCTCGCGCTCCAGCGGGCCGATCAGCTCCGATTCCGCTTCCGGCTTTTTGCTCCGGCGGCGGTCGCCGCCCGCCGCCCGCCGCAGTTCGTAGCCGCATACCGCGACCGCCTGGCCGAGGTTCATCGAGGGCGCTCCCGGCAGCGTGGGGATGCGCGCCAGGCGCTGGCAATGGCTGAGATCCTCGACGCTCAGCCCGGTCTTTTCCGAGCCGAAGACCAGCGCGGTGCGCCCGGCGGGCAGCGCCGCCGCCACCTCCGGCCAGCTCTCGAGCGGCAGGGCTGGCGTGCGCGCCGCGCCGTCCGTCGTGCCCACCACCAACGCGCAGTCCGCCAGCGCCTCGGCCAGCGTTGCGTAGACCTGCGCCGCGCGCAGCACCTTGGCCCCCGCTCGCGCCGAGCGCGCCGTCTCCCAGGCGCGGGTATAGGGTTCGACCAGCGCCAGCTCATTCAGCCCGAAGTTGGCCATGGCGCGCGCCGCCGCGCCGATGTTGAGCGGATTGCGGGTCCGCACCAGGACGATACGCAGCGAGGGCACGGCTCTATTCTAGTGGGCCAGGGCGCGGTAGAGCGCGCGGTACTCCGCCGCCATGCGGTCGGCGCCGAACAGCCGCGCGGCGCGCGCGCGGCACGCCGCCGGCGCGATCGCGTCGAGCCGGGGCACCGCCTCGGCCAGCTCGCCGTCGCTATCGCCCAGCCAGCCGCTTTCCCCCTCGGCCACGATTTCGGGCAGCGCGCCGCGGCGCAATGCCAGCACCGGCACGCCGCATGCGGCCGCCTCCATCGCCGCCAGCGAGCTGGTTTCGGCGATGCGCGAGGGAATCACCAGCGCGGCCGCGGCGCGCAGCAATCCCGGCTTGGCCGCCGCCGCCGGCGGCGGCAGCCAGCGAACCTGCGCGCCGAGATGCGGCGCGATGGCGCTGCGGAAGTACCGCCGGTGCGCGGGAAATGGCCCGGGCGCGCCCACCAGCAGCAGCCGCCGTCTCGCCCGGCGCGCGATCGCGATCGCGGCGTGCGCGCCCTTTTCCGGGCACAGCCGCCCGAGATAGACGAGCGGCGCGTCCGCCGCCGCCGGATGGCGTCGGGCGCGAAACCGCTCCAGGTCCACGCCGTTGCCGATCACCGGATACCCAGCGCCGTAGTCCCGCGCCTGGGTCGCGCTGACGCACTGCCAGTGCACATTCGGCGGCGCCTCGAAGCGGTCCGCGGCGTAGAGGCTGCGCGCCAGGTGCAGGGTAAACAACACCGGCGCGCCCATCGTCTCCGCCGCGCGGTCGAAGTAGACTCCCTGGTTGTGGATCAGGTCGAAATCCGGCTGTCGTTCGAGCCACGCCGCTAGCGCGCGGTTGCAGTCCCGTTGCAGCTGCGCCAGAGCTGCCGGCGGAAACAGCGTTCGCCGCAGCCAAGCCATGCCGGCCGCCGCGAACACCGCCGCCCAGGAAACGAAGTGCGCGCCGCGCGGCGTGCGGCTCCCGGGTGCGGCGATGCAGGTGAGGTGGAAGCCGCCGCGCGCCGCCACCCCGCGCAGCAGTTGCCAGGCGGCCTGTTCGGCGCCGCCGCAGGCGGCCGGCCCCAGCGCGGTCAGCGGGTAGGCGAGCAGGAGCACGCGCATGCGATTTTGGCTCCTGCCAGGTGGGCGCCGAAGGCCTGCGCCACCCGGCGCGCGCTCGCCGGGAATCCCCAGCGCTCATAGACCGCGGCTTCGCGCAACGCCGGCCGGCTATAGTCGTGCGCGGCCAGCGGGCGCAGCGACTCGCGTCCGGCGTCGAGCGCGCGCAGCGTGCCGCGCTGCGAGGCGTAGGCGGCGAAGGCGCGGCGTTTGCGGGCGGCCTCGGGCGCGCGCAGGTGTCTGGTCCAGCCGGGAGCGGCAGGGAAGCGTTGCCGTTGCAGGCGTCCGTGGCGCGCGGTGTACAAGGCAAATTCCCACACCGGGAGGTCGCGCGCGGCTCCGAGCCGGGCGGCGAGCAGGTTGGCGGCGTCGTGATCCGGGTGTCCGCCTTCGAACGCCGGCGCCAGGATCAGCCCCGGGCGCACGCGTGCCGCCACCGCGGCCAGCCAACGCGCCGCCCCATCCAGCCGAAAGGCGAGTTCCTGGTCGCGAAACGGCGCGAAGAACAGCCGCGTGCCGCGGCGCAGCCGCGACCAGGCGGCGCGCGCCTCCCGCCGCCGGGCTTGCCGGTACAGGGTCGCGCTTGTGTATCGGGGCGGCCGCCAGCGCCTCGCACGCGGTACCCCGTCGGTCAGAAACGCTACCGCCGGCGCTCGCGCCAGCCGCGCCAGCCACACCCCCGCCCCCAGCACTTCGTCGTCCGGGTGCGCCGCCAGCGCCAGCACGCCGCGCCCGGCCCCGCGTCGGGGAGGTCTCGGAAGCGGATCTCCCGAGTTCGTTCCCTTCGCTATACTTTGTTCGCGAGCCATGCAACCTAAAATGGATGCCTTTCCGCAGGTCGAGGCCTACATCAAGAAGCATGCCGAGACTTTTTTGGCCGAACTGCAGGCGCTGCTGCGCATTCCCAGCGTGAGCACGCTGCCG